>JBFXAS010000003.1:0-67723 GCA_050184075.1 Gemmatimonadales bacterium | reverse complement strand
GGTGCGCACGGCGATGGAGCGGCTCGGCATGTTTCCCCAGAACGTGATGGTGGGCGACGCCGACGGCCACTCGTTCTACCTGCGCGCGGGCAAGACGCCCCGGCGGCCCGACGGCTACCGCTGGAACCGGCCGGTGCCCGGCAACACCTCCGCGAGCGCCTGGCTCGGCATCCATCCGCTCGCCGACCTGGTCCAGGTGATGGACCCGGTCACCGGCTACATGCAGAACAACAACATCTCGCCGGACGTGATGTACGAGGGCAGCCCGATGACGCCGGATCGCTATCCGGCCTACATCTTCAACGACCGGCCGGGTCGGACTTCGTCACGAGGCCGGCGCGCGGTGGAGGCGCTCTCGGCTGCCACGAGCTTCACCGTGGAGGACGCGGTCGACCTGGCGCTCGACGAGCGCTGGCAGGATTGGGACGCCCGACGCGAGGCGCTGCGTCGCTCCGTCGCGCGCTTCCCGGAGCGCCTCGCCCGCGCGAACGCCGAGCATCGGACCACGCTTCAGCGGCTGCTCGACTTCGACGGCAACGCCCGGGCGGGCTCGGTGGCGGCACGGGCGGCCTGGTACTGGCACGACGCCCTCACGGCCCAGCCCGGCGGGTTTCCGCTCGCGATCTTCGAGCCCGCCTTGCGGGCCGCCGACACGATCGACGCGGGGCTCGGCGCCCGGCTGCTGGATGGGGTCGACAGCGCGGTCGCGACGATGCGTGCCAAGGGGGGGCTCGACCGAACCCTGGGTGACGACTTCCGGGTCGGGCGGGGAGGGGACGCGTCCTGGCCGGTCGGCGGGGTGGCGCTGCTCGCGCGGGATATGCGGCAGTGCGAGACGCTGGTGTCGTGGAGCCACGTCTGCGTGCTGACCCTCCGCGCCTTCATCCCCGGCCCGGCCGACTCCCTCGGCCGCCGCCACGCCGTGGTCGGATCCCGCCTCCTCCGACTCACCGTGTTCACCGATCCGATCCAGTCGTTCACGGCTCACAACTACGGCCAGTCCGGGCGGCCCGATTCGCCCCACTACGACGATCAGGCCAGCAAGCTCACCAGCGAGCGGCGGCTCAAGCCGATCTGGTTCGAGCGGACCGAGCTCGAGCCGCACGTCCGCTCGACCACGGTGCTCGAGGTGCCGGAGCTCCGCCAGCGACGTTAGGGCAGGCGTCTGGTGGTGACGATCGTTTCCTGATGAGCCGAGCAGGGGGTCATCGCACCTCCGCCTTGTCCCGACCAGGCGCCACCCCAGCTCACGGATTCGGAGCAGCCTCCGGCTTGGAGCGGTGGTCCTCGTCAGCGCCCGATGAGCCCGAGCAGGCTTCCGAAGAAGCCCCGCCGGATCGCCGCGGTGTCGCGACGGGAGCGCTCGAAGAAGCGCTCGAGCGCCTCGAGCTCGCCCCGATCGAGCCACACTCCGCCGCAGCTCCGACAAACGTCCACCAGGATCTGAGACGTGTATCCGTGCTCTACGCGGTCGAGCGTCGTGCCGCACTTCGGGCACTGGCGGGGTGGCGCCGCTTCCGCGCGGGCCATCGCGTAGGCCTTCCCGATCGTGTCGGGCACGGCCCGGATGTCGTCCGCGAAGTCGTGCTCGAGACTGGCTTGGATCCGCTCCAACTCGCCCTTGTCGAGCCAGACACCGTGGCAGGCCGGACAGCCGTCGACCTTGATGCCGGACTCGTACTCCTTCTCGGTCAGCTCCTGCCGATCGACGGGACATAACATGCGGGCGCTCCTCCGGGTGAGGCGGCTCGGGGTCGAGCCGCCAATGAATCCCGCGCCGGGCAGGTTGGCAAGGGAGCGGAGCGAGGAGCGAGCCGGCCACCGATTCCGGTCACGCTCCGGGAGGCCCTGGCCAGCTCAGCGAACCCAGCGGGGCGCCGGCATCGTCACCGTCGTCGAGGCGAAGCTCTCGCCCGCAAAGAACCGTTTCATCATCTGACCCGCCTCCGGCCACACCAGGATCGTGTTGTGGCCGCCGTTCACCGCCGTGATCACGGCCGGGCTCCGGAAGTTGGCCGCGACATCCGCCGCTCCTTCCGGATAGGTTCGCCCGTCGAGCGTGCCGGAGAAGATCAGCACCGGCGTCGAGCTCATGAAAGGCGCTCGAAAGGACTCGCCCAAGTCGAGCTCCGGCGCCACCCCGACGACGTGGGGCATCGGGAAGTTGAGCGCGTCGGCCAAGAGCGCGGTCTCCGCCTCGCGGGCGACTCGCGCGGCCCGCTCGGGCGAGATCCCCGACGCGACGTCCATCGCGAGCGGCATGGCCTGGAGGATGAAGGGCTCGCCGGTGGTGCGCTGCGCCTGGCGCCCGAACGCGGTGAAGTCGCCGCTGTCGGCCCGCCGATAGGCCTCGAGCAGCCCGGCCGTGCTGGCCGGATCGGCGATTGCGCCGGAGGCTCGCTGAATCTCGAAGGCGCCGATCAGCATCGTCATCTCGCCGCGGCTGGTCGGCACAGTCACCCGAACCGGGTCCTTCGCCACTCTGTCGAGCACCCGCCGGATCAGGCCCACGGCGTCGGGGTAGATCGCCTTGGCGGCCGGATCGGCGTCGATCGAAGCCTGAACCCGCCGCCAGAAGCCGTCGTTTCGCGATGGCAGCTTGACCGTCTGGTCGAGCCCCTCCGGGCCGGAGAGGACGGCCCGGCGGAAGCTGTTGGGGTAGGTCTTGATCGCGGCGAGCGCGAGATGGGTGCCGTAGCTGATCCCGAGCAGGTCGAGCGCCGGTACCCCGAGCCCGCGCCGAATAGCCTCGAGGTCCGCCGCGCTTTCGAGGGTGTTGTAGCCCGACAGGTCGACCCCTTCCTTGCCCCACCAGGCCGCACACTCGCGCACGGCGTCCGAGTAGAGCCGCATCACGTGCTCACGGGTGCTCGGGAGGTCGAGCGGGAAGCTGACCGACGAGCGACACGGTGCGGATCGGTGCGAGATCCCGGTCCCGCGCTGATCCAGGATGATCACGTCGGCCACGTCGCGGAGCATGTCGAACAGCGCCCAGCGTGGCCCCCGCGCGGCCGCGATCCCGGAGCCACCCGGACCGCCCGCGAGATAGACGATCGGCGGGCCCGGGGTGACGGCGCGCGAGGCGAACCGGAGGAACCGGACCGCGATCATCGGGCTGCCGGCCTTCGAGCGATTCATCGGCACCAGCAGCTCGCCTCGCTCGACGGGAACCGGGTCGCGCCCGCTCGGGACGAAGCTGTCCGGCTGGAAGGTGATCTTGGGCGACTGGGCCACGAGCGGAGTCGGGAGGGTGGTGAGTGACCAGCCGAGGGCCGTCACCACCGGGAGCGTAGCGAGGCGCTGCAACATGTCGATGCCGTCCAGGGCGCGAGACTGTCATCGTGACGCGCGAGGCACCGATATCGTTTCAGCCGGCTCGACGCAAACCGGACCCAAACCCGGCTCGACGGGCGCGCCGCCCGGAATCCAGCCGCCGAAGCGGCGGACACCCGGGGCCAACCTCATCCAGACCGGGCACCGGACGGGCCGCCTCGACCGGACCGGCTAGCCCGTGTTCTGGAGCCCCTGCGCGATCCCGTTCACCGTCTCGAGCAGCGCACCGAAGAGCTGCTCGTCCGACCGACCGCCCGCCCGCCAGGCGCGGAGCAAGTCGATCTGGAGGAAGCTCATCGGGTCGACGTACGGGTTGCGGAGCTGGATCGAGCGCCGGAGCGTGGGGTCGCTCTCGAGTAACGACCCGGTGCCCCTGAGCCGGAGAATCAACTCGGCCGTCCGCTGGAACTCGGCTTCGATCAACGGGAAGATCGTGGGGCCGGCTTCCGGCGAGAGCGAGCCGTAGCGGGCCGCGATCCCGAGGTCGGCCTTGGCCAGGACCATCTCCACGTCCTCCACCAGCGTGGCGAGGAAGGGCCACTCGCGCACCATCTCGGCGAGCGCCTCGATCCCGCTCCGTTCCGCGACCTGGGCGAGCCCGGTGCCGAGACCGTACCACCCGGGCAGCATGTGCCGGCTCTGGGTCCAGGCGAAGACCCAGGGAATCGCCCGGAGATTCTCGATCCCCTTCCCCGAGCGTCGCGAGGGTGGTCTCGAGCCGATCGCCATGCGCTCGATCACGTCGATTGGGGTCGCGTCGCGGAAGTACTGGACGAAGGTCGGGTGCTCGTAGACGAGGGATCGGTAGGTCTCCCGGCTCACGGTCGTGAGCTGGTCCATCAACCCGGCCCACGACTCGGTGCGCGCGTCCATCGGTGCGGGCGCGCCGGTCGCGACCAGCACCGAGCCCGCCATCCGCTCGAGCGATCGGAACGCGATGCCCCGGAGCCCGTACTTGGCGTCGATCACCTCGCCCTGCTCGGTCACCCGGAGGCGGCCGTTCACCGAGCCCGCCGGCGCGGCGACGACCGCCCGATGGGTCTTGCCGCCCCCGCGGCCGACGGTGCCGCCGCGCCCGTGGAAGAGCGTCAGGTCGACCTGCCGGCTGCGCGCGAGATCCGAGAGCTCCGCCTGCGCCTGCTGGAGCGCCCAGCGCGAGGCGACCACGCCGCCGTCCTTTGCGCTGTCGGAGTAGCCGATCATCACCACCTGCTGGCCGTCGCGATGCGCGAGATGCTGCCGGTAGCCGGGCAGCGCCAGCAGCCGCTCCATCGTATCCCGCGCGGCCGCCAGGTCGCCCACCGTCTCGAACAGGGGGGCCGCGTCGATCGCGACGCCGCCCCGCTGATCGTCGAGCCCGGCCGCGCCCGCGAGCGCGAGCACCGAGAGGATGTCGTCGGCGCCCTGGGTCATGCTCACGATGAAGGGCCCGATGGCGCGATCGCCGAAGCGCGCCCGGCACTCCCTGATCGCATGGAAGACGTCGAGCGTGGTCGCCGTGGCCTCGCTCATCGAGGCCGGCGCTCTGAGCTCACCCTGCGCGAGCCTCGCCGTCCGCTCCTCGCTCGAGAGCGCGGTCCAGTCCGGCCGGCCGAGCAGCTCGCCCACCGCCTCCCGGTGGACCAACGCGTCCTGCCGCACGTCCAGCGTGGCCAGGTGGAAGCCGAAGGTCCGGACCCGGTGGATGGCGCGCTCGACCTGAAAGAGCCCGGCGTGGCGACCCCGATGCGAGCGGAGGCTCCCTGCGATCGACTCGAGGTCGCTAAGCAGCTCGCCGTGGCGCGCGTAGGCGCCGGGGCCGTCGATCCGGGTGGCTTCGAGCCGCGCCGCCATCAGGTGGCAGAGCACCCGATACGGCATCTCCCGATGGCGCTCGGGCACCGCCCGGAGCGCCTCGGGCAGCTCGCGGCCGTAGACCTCGATCCGGTCCATCACGCCCTCGTCGACCAGCACCCGGGAGCGCGATTGCGAGAGCGCGTCCGCCAGCTGTCGAAGCTCGCCCCGATAGCGGAGCAGGATCAGCTCGCGGTGCGCGGCGAGCGTGGAGCGAATGGTGCGGCCGGAGACGTTGGGGTTGCCGTCCATGTCGCCGCCGACCCAGGATGCGAATCGGACCAACGGCCGATCGCCCCAGCCGATCGGCTCGCCGTAGACCGCGCGCGCGGCCGCGTCGAGCGACTCGTAGAACGCGGGCACGATCTCGTAGAGCGGATTGAGCAGGTAGTAGAGCACGTGCTCCCGCTCGTTCTCCACCGTCGGCCGCGCTGCCGGATTCGTGGCGGTCTGCCACGCGGCGGTCACCTCCATCCGGATCCGCGCCTCGAGGGTCGCCCGCTCCACCGGGGTGAGCGTCGGATCGTCGGAGTCGAGCAGCAGCCGGGCGATCCGCTGCTCCTTCTGGAGGATGCTGCGGCGGGTGGCTTCGGTCGGATGGGCGGTGAAGACCGGCTCGATCGAGAGTCGGGCCAGCAGCGCGGCCACCCGGTCCAGCGCCAGGCCGGCGGCGTGGAGCGAGGCGAGGGCGTCGCGAAGGCTGCCCGGGGGCGGCCCGGGCTCCCGGTCGTAGTCTCGCCGGCGTCTGATCCGGTGGATCTGCTCGGCCCGATTGACCACCCGGAAGTAGGTGGAGAAGCCGCGCACCAGCTCGGCCGCCCCGGACACCGGGCCGCTCGCAACCAGGCCCGCCAGCTCGCGCTCGGCCGACTGGTCGCCGCGCCGGCGGCGGATCGCGGCGCGGCGGGCCTCCTCCACCCGCTCGAAGAGCGCCTCGCCACCCTGTTCGCGCAGCATCTCGCCCACCAGCGTCCCCACCTGGTTGACGTCGGCGCGGAGCGGCTGATCCTTGTCCTCGAAGACGATGTCGTCGCGGTTCACCCGGTCCCCGAGCAGTCCATACCCCGAATCGTAAGGGCCACCCGGCGCTTGCGCGACCGAGCTCAGACGCCGTCGATCACCACCATGTTCGTCTCGGCCACCCGACGCCGGAGCGCCTTGAGATCCTGATACTCGGGATCGTCCCAGAAGGCCTGCACCGAGGCGCGATCGGGAAAGCGGAACAGGACCAGGCGATTGGCCGCGAAGCTCCCCTCGATCACCTCGAAGGCGCCGCCCCGCACCAGGTATTCGCCGCCGTGCCTGGCAATCAGCGGGGGCACGCCACGCTTGTAGTCCTCGTACGGACCCGGCTCCCGCACGTCGATGTCGACCAGCACGTACACCGCCATCGTCAGCTCCTTCGATTGGGCCGCGAGTAGGAAGCCAGGCCAGGCGCATCCAGTTGCCCGAGCCGGCCAAACGCGCGGCCATGAGGGTGATTGCTGGTGAACGTCCAGGCTGCGGGTCACCGGTTCGGGCCCGGCCACGGCTCCGGCGGCTGGTCGGGCACCTCGCGCTCCCCCTCGACCCGGGCGATGGCGTGCCGCCCCCGGGCCGGCCCCGTGGAAACCAACCGGCCCCGATCCCGAAGCTCCAGATGGGTCGCGACGATCGTCCGCTTCATCGAGCCGCGCTCACCCCGGCGGCGGTTGCAGCGCTGCGCTCAGATCTGGATCTGCGCGCCCATCTCGACCACCCGATTCGGCGGCAGGTTGAAGAAGGCGTTGGCCGGGCGGGCGTTGTTGGCCATCACGATGTAGAGCCGCTTCCTCCAGATCGGCATCCGGCGGCGGAGCCACTGCCCGAGCGACCCCGGCCGCTGCACCGGGATGATGGTCTCCCGGCCGAGATAGAAGGTCGTTTCCGGCATCTTGAGCACCAGGCCCATCTCCGCCACCCGCGCGATCAGCGAGGGCACGTCGGGCGTCTCCATGAAGCCGTAGTGACCCACCACGGTGTAGAAGCCGCCGCTCCGCGGGGTCACCTCCACCTTCTCGTCCTTGGGCACCTGTGGCACGAGGTGGTTCACCAGCGACATCATCACCACCCGCTCGTGGAGCACCTTGTTGTGCTTGAGGTGGTGGAGCAGCACGGGGGGCGCGCCGACCGGGTCGGGCGTCATGAACACCGCGGTGCCCGGCACCCGGTGGAGGTCCCGCCGCTCGACGTCCTCGATCACCAGCTCGAGGGGCAGCGCGCCGCTCTGGAGCTGGCTGCTGACGATCTGCCGGCCCTTCCGCCAGGTGGTCATCAGCACGAACAGCACCCCGCCGATCGCGAGCGGGAGATAGCCGCCGTGGGGAATCTTGGTGAGGTTGGCGATCATGAACGCGAGATCGACCGCCAGCAGCACCCCACCGAAGGCGAGCGCCTTGAACAGCCCCCAGCCGAACCGCTCGCGGGCTACCACGGTGAAGAGGATCGTCGTGGTCGCCATCGTGATGGTGACCGCGACACCGTACGCACCCGCCAGGTTCCCCGGGGTCTGGAAGGCCAGCACCAGCAGCACGCAGGCGATCATCAGCGCCCAGTTGACCTCGGGGATGTAGATCTGCCCCACCGCGGAGCGCGAGGTGTGGACGATCTGGAGTCTCGGCGAGTAGCCGAGCTGGAGCGCCTGCTGGGTCAGCGAGAACGCGCCCGAGATCAGCGCCTGCGAGGCCGTCACCGCCGCCGCGGTGGCCACCACCACCATCGGATAGAGCCCCCAGCGCGGCACCAGCTCGTAGAACGGATTGACGATCGCCTCGGGCCTGGCGAGGAGCAGCGCGCCCTGGCCGAAGTAGTTGAGCAGCAGCGCCGGCAGCACCACCGCCAGCCACGCCACCCGGATCGGCCGCTTGCCGAAGTGCCCCATGTCGGCGTAGAGCGCCTCCCCACCCGTCACCACCAGCACGACCGCCGCCAGCACCAGGAATCCGTGCAGGCCTTCCCGCATGAAGAAGTCGACGGCGTACCAGGGATTGATCGCCTTGAGCACCCCCGGCTCGAGCAGGATCCCCTTGACCCCGAGGATCGCAATGCAGACGAACCAGACCGAGGTGACCGGCCCGAAGATCGCCCCGACCGTGCCGGTGCCCCGGCTCTGGACCGCGAACAGCAGCACGATGATCACCAGGCTGATCCAGACGATGTAGGGCTGCAGCGCCGGGGTGGCGACGGCGATGCCGTCGACCGCGCCGAGCACCGAGATCGCCGGCGTGATGATCCCGTCGCCGTAGAGCATCGTCGCGCCGAAGATCCCCACCGAAACCAGCACCCACTTGGCCGTCGTCTTGATCTCGCCTGGCTTGACCAGCGCGAGCAACGCCAGGATGCCGCCCTCGCCCCGGTTGTCGGCCTTCATCATGAAGGCGAGGTACTTGAAGGTGATCAGGAAGTTGAGGCTCCAGAAGATCAGCGAGAGCACCCCGATCACGTTCTCCGGGGTGAGCGTGACCGCGTGGGTGCCGCTGAAGCACTCCTTGATCGCGTAGAGCGGACTGGTGCCGATGTCGCCGAACACCACGCCCAGCGCGGCGATCGAGAGCGTGGCGAGGGCCTTGCCGGTGGGCTCCGGGCGGGCGCCGTGCCCGGCGTCGATGCTCAACTCGACGCCTCGCGTCTGGCCTGCCTCCACTCCACCAACGCCACGATGAAGAACAGCACGATGATCACCGCCGAGCCGACGCACCAGCGGCAGATGGCGTGGATCACGAAGAGCTCGAGGTACTTGAGGTAGAGCGTGAAGCCGACCGCGCCGGCGCCCAGCAGCACCATGCCGAGCACCGGCCAGCTCGGGCCGCCGAAGCGGGAGCCCAGGGACAGGGCCGCCAGCGCAAAGAGGACCGCGTAGCCCAGCAGGCCGATCAGGGCCACTTCCACCCCCAGGAACCGGCTCTGCGGGCTCAGCTGGACCGTCTCACACCCCCCGGTGCCACACGCAATCGTGCCGATGTACCCCATCTTGAAGAGATAGAGGTACGCCGAGACAAAAAGACCCGCCAGCGCGAGGAGCGCCAGCGCGGTGCGGCGGTTCACTGGGTGGCGCCCGCCAGTCTCCGGGCGATCGCCGCCAGCGTGTCGGACGGGATCGCCCCCGGGTAGAGCCGACCACCGATCAGGAAGGTGGGAGTCGAGCCCACGCCCACCTTGGTCCCCTCTTCGAGGCTGGCCTGGATTCGGCCGGCGTACTTCGCCGAGCTCATGCAGGCGTCGTAGGCGTCGAGATCCAGCCCGTTGTTGCGAGCCTGCTCCCGGAAGATCTGCGTCGCCCCCGATCCGGTCGCGACGTTCCACTGGGCGTGGGTCGCGAAGATCGCGTCGTGCTGCTCCCAGAACTTGCCCTGGTCGTCGGCGCAGGCACCGCTGTGGGCCGCGAGCCGGGCGTGAGGATGCGCGGCGTCGAGCGGAAAGTCGCGGAAGCGCCAGCGCACCAGGCCCGTCTCGATCAGATCCCGGCGCACCGAGGGCAGCTGCACCGTGGCGAAGTACTGGCAGGCCGGGCACTGATAGTCGGCGTACTCGGTGATGGTCACCGGCGCACTGTCGGAGCCCTTGAAGTAGCCCTGGAAGCCGGCCGTGTCCGCCTCCAGCACCGCGACGTTGGCCGGAATGGAGACCCCCTTCGGGCGGGTCACCAGGTAGATCAGCACGCCCACGCCAACGATGGCCACGGCGGCGATCAGCATGAACGGGTTGCCGCTCTTCGCGGGGGCCTGCTTCGAGCTCTTCTTCACGTTCGCCGCCATGGCTCCTCGTCCTCTTCGGAATCGGGCTCGGCAAGCTCCGGCGGACGACGCGCCTCCTCCACCAACCGGCGGCTCTCAGCCACCTCGGGCGTGTCGTAGGTGCACCGAACCTCGTAGTGGAACAGCTCCGACCTGAGATCGCCGAGGCGGCGCTGCAGCTCCGGCACCGCTTCGAGCAGCGTCCCCGAGCGATCGAGCTCGCCGATCCGCTCCGCCAGCTCGCGGAGCGACCGCTTCAACCGCTCGAGTCGCTCGGCTCCATAGATCTCGTCGTGATCGCTCATGCTTTTCGGATCGACTCCCTCCGACCGGGTTCGGGCCAAGTGCGGCCCGACCGGCAGGACGCCGCAAAATGTAATGGCACAGGCTCCGGGATGGAGCCTGGGCCCGGTTTGCCATCAGGCGAGGCAAGTGTATATTCCAGCGTCTGTTAGGTAGCCGTACCAAGAGAACACCCCCAGCCCAAGGCGTTCATGACCACCAAGAAAAAGACCTTCAAGAACAACCCATCCTTCCCCTCCATCTTCGATCAGGCGCGAGACGAGCTGTTCAGCCACATCCTGCGTTGTGGCGTGCTCGAGGCCGATTCGGAGCATCAGAAGGAGTGGTTGGACGACACCATGCAATATCTTGCCGAGCGGTATCCGGAGCTGGGCGAGGAAGAGCTGGGCGAAGTCAGGGTGCTGGGCGACCGGTTCTGCCGTCCCGTCGTCGCCCGGGGCCAGGAAGTCGCCGCGTCCAAGGCCGACTGACGGCCTTCGTGGCTCTCGACGTGGCCGACCCCGATGGGGTTGGCCCGTTTTGCTTTACGGCGCCGCCGCCCGATCCTGAGCCGGTAGCCGACACCCAGGCGCAGGCCCCCGCCCAGACCGGTTTCGATCCACCAGCCCCGGCCCCGTCGGGAGTCCCGCTCGGCCCCGAGGGTGAGCAGCACCCGACCCCGCGCCCCCCGCCCGATCTCGGTCGCCAGGCCACCCCCGCCAAAAAGGGCCCAGCCGGCCCCGGGGGGACTGGTTCGGAGCTCAACTGCCACCTCGGCCCGCCCGGCCAGGTCCGCTCCCCGCCAACCGATCGCGGCGCTGGAGCGCAGCCGCACGTCGCGACCCAGAGCGAGGGTGGCGACCGGCCCGATCCCACCGAAAACCGGGTCGCTCCCGACCCCGAGCAGCGCCACCCCGAGCCCGAGCCGACCAGGGCCAGCCGGGCGCCGCTGCGCCGAAACGGGTGAGCCCAGCCCGGCGAGCGCGAGCCCGAGCAGCAGGGCGCGGCGCATCGCCGCCGGCATCCGGCCTAGTCGCCGACGACCAGGTCGTAGCTCACGGGAATGTCGGGATTCAGGCTCTTCATTACCGAGCAGTACTTCTCGAACGAGAGGTCGATCGCCCGCCGGGCCTTGGTCTCGTCGAGTCCGTCGCCGGCGATCGAGATCTCGAAGTGGAGCTTGAGATAGCGCCTTGGATGGTCCTCGGCCCGGAGCCCGGTCACCCGGATCTGAAAGCGCCGGAGCTGCGCCTGCATCTTGGGCAGCATGCTGACCACGTCCGCCCCGCTGCACGCCGCGGCGGCCACGAGCAGCGAGATCATCGGCCCGGGGCTCGCCTGGCCGTCGGCGTCGATCAGGAGCGTGGGGCCGTCCGGGCTGCCGCCCTGGAAACGCATCCCGCCCTGCCATTCCACCTCCGCCACCCGCACGTTCGACATCGACGCTCCTTGTCTCAGCCGCCCACGCGACGCGCCTGGTCGCGGGCCACCCGTTGATAGTCCCAGATCGCGTAGAGCGCGATCGCCGCCGTCGCCCAGGCCAGCGGCCGGAGATAGGACGAGTCCAGGAGAAAAGCCAGCAGCGTGAGCAGCTGACCCACGGTCACGATCTTGCCCCCGGCCCGGGCCGGAATCGAGGCCGGCTGCCGAAGCACGACGGTGACCAGGAACGCCAGCGCCGCCGCGATGTCCCGCGCCAGCACGCCTACGATCTCGAGCGGATGGAGCGCGCCCGAGAAGAGCACCACGCCGAAGGCCGCCGCCATGAACAGCTTGTCGGCGACCGGATCGAGGAACACCCCGAGGCTCGACGCGCCGAAACGGCGGGCCACGACCCCGTCGATCAGGTCGCTGCCGGCCGCCAGCGTCAGCATCACCACCCGGGTCGTCGTGTCGGGCACCAACACGAAAGCCACGGCGAGCGGGATCCGGAGCACCGTGAGCGCGTCCGCAGCGCTCCACCGGCGCGCTTGTTGGCCCCGGAGGGCCTCGGTACCTTGCGACTCTACTCCCCGTCGCGCCGAGTTCATTGGATGCCGGTCGACCTGCTCAAAGAGAGCGCGCTCTTCGCCACCCTGAACGATGCCCAGCGGGCGGAGATCGCGCGGATTTGCCAGACCCAAACTTATAAGCCAGGCGAGACCATCTTCAAAGAAGGCGAGCCGGGCAACCGGCTCTTCCTGATCGCCGAGGGTCAGGTCCGGATCAGTCGCGACATCCCGGCGGCCGGCGAAGAGGCGCTCGCGATCCTCAAGCGGCCGGCCTGCTTCGGCGAGATGTCCGTCTTCGATCGCTCGACCCGGTCGACCGACGCCTACAGCAACGGCGGCTGCACCCTGGTGACCATCTCGCGGCCGGATCTCGAGCTGGTGCTCGAGTTCGATCGAGAGCTCGGCTACGCGATCATGCGGGCCATGGTGCTCCAGCTCTCCGCCCGGCTGCGCTCCGCCAACGAACAGATGCGGAGCCTCCTCGCGATGTCGATGTTCTGATCATGGCCAGGCCCCGGCCGGTCGGCCTCGCCTGGGTGCGCAAGACGCTCCAGAAGCGGCACGGCCCGCCGACCTGGCCCGCGGGCCCCGATCCGTTCCGGCAGGTTCTCTATCAGCAAGTCGGCTACCTGGTGCCCAGGGAGACCCGCCGCGCCGCGTTTGCCCGGCTCGAGTCGGAGATCGGCCTCTCGCCGGCGGAGATCTCCGGGGCGCCGCTCCCCAAGCTGCGGGCGATCGCCCGCGCGGGCGGCACCATCGCCGCCGACGAGCGCGCGGCCCGGATGAAGCAGAGCGCGACGCTGGTCGAGCGGCGCCACGGTGGCGACCTCCGCGCCGCGCTCGACGTCCCCCTCCCACAGGCGCGCAAGGTGCTCCAGGCCTTTCCGATGATCGGCGCCCCCGGCGCCGACCGGATTCTCGCCGCCTGCGGTGCCCACGCCGTGCTCGGCCTCGAGTCGAACGGACTCCGGGTGGCGCACCGGCTCGGATTCGGCAGTGATCGCGGGAGCTATGCGGCGGCCTACCGCTCCGCCCAAGCCGCGCTGGCCGACCAGCTGCCCAAGAGCCCCACCGCGCTGGCGGCGCTCGCGGCGCTCCTGGAGGAGCACGGGACCACGCTCTGCCGCCGGACCGGGCCCCACTGTGACGAATGCCCGCTCGCCAGCCGCTGCCCGAGCGCGAGCGACTTCCTCTCCTCGGCCTGAGCGCCCATGGGTCAAAGTCTCTACGAGCACCTGGCCGAGTGGTGGCCTCTCCTCTCCCCGCCCGACAGCTACGACGAGGAGGCCGACGATCTCCTGCCCAGAATCCGCGCGGCCGGGGAAGGACCGCTCGAGACCCTGCTCGAGCTCGGCTCCGGCGGCGGCAGCCTCGCCTTCCACCTCAAGCGCCACTTCCGAGCGACCCTGACCGACCGGTCCCGGGGCATGCTCGAGGTCAGCCGCGCAGTGAACCCCGAGTGCGAGCACCTGGAGGGCGACATGCGAACCCTCCGGCTCGGCCGAACCTTCGACGTCGTCCTGATCCACGACGCCATCATGTACGCCACCGATCCCGACGCGGTCCGCGCGGCCCTCGCGACCGCCGCCGCGCACCTCCGCAAGGGAGGCGCCATCGCCGTGCTCCCGGACGCCGTGCGGGAGTCGTTCCAACCCGGCACCGATTGGGGCGGCCACGACGGACGCGACGGCCGCGCGCTCCGCTACCTCGAATGGACCTGGGACCCCGATCCGACCGACTGTACCTGCCTGGTCGACTACGCCTTCGTGATGCGCCACCCTGACGGCTCGATCGCGGTCGAGCACGACCGGCACATCGAGGGCCTCTTCGGGAGGGACGAGTGGCTGGGCTGGTTCGCCGAGGCCGGATTCGAGGTCACCTGCTCCACCGACCCCTGGCGGCGCGAGATCTTCATCGGCTCGCGCCGCGAACCACGCCTTCCGCTCTGAGCGACGCGTCGAGATAGCGCTCCGCCACCCGCTGTACCTCTTCCCGGGTGACCGCGCGGTAGGGCGCCGCCGGGTCCTCGAGCTCGTCGAGCCCGGTCCCGAGCAGCCAGGCGTCGAGCATCTCGGAGGCCCAGGCCGTTCCGGTCTGCCGCTGAACCGCCGCCTGACCCGCCAGGAAGTTGACCGCGCGCTCGAGCTCCTCGAGGTCGATCGGCTCCCGGCGGAAGCGCTCCAGCTCGACCAGCATCTGCTCCCGCGCCTCGACCTCGCGATCGGGCGAGGTGGCGATGTAGGAGATCAAGGCGCCGCCCGCGAGCCGCTGCCAGCTCGAGAGGAGCACGGTGTAGGCGAGGGAGCGCTTGTCCCTGAGCGCCTCGAAGAGCCGGCCACCGAGCCCGCTCGCGACGGTGGCGAGGACCATGGCCGCGTAGCGATCGGGATCGCGACGCGCCGGACCCGGGAAGATCATCGCCATCGCGGTCTGCGACTTCTCGCGAGTTTCGATCCGCTGCTCCCGGCCCGCCGGCGGGGCCGGCGGCGGCTCCAGGTCGTTCGCGGACCCGCGGAGATCGCCGAAGGCGCCGGCCAGGAGCCCGAGCATCTCCGCCTCCGAGGCGGCGCCGACAGCCACCACGGTCGTCCGACCGCGGGCCAGCTCGTCGCGATGCCAGTCGACCACCTGATCCCGGGTCAGACCGGGCAACGACTCGGGCAGACCCGAGACCGGCACCCCGTAGCGGTGCCCGTCGAAGGCCGCGCGCAACGCGAGCTGCACCGGATGGCGAAACATGTCGTCGCGCGCGCGGGTGACCTCGTCCAGCTGCGTGGCCCGCTCCAGGAGCACCTCCCGCTCCTCGAAACGCGGCTCGGAGAGCACCGTCCGGAGGAGCTTGGCGGCCGGGGCGAGGTTGCCGCTCAGGACCGAGGCGCCGAAGCCGAACCAGTCCGACGCGATGCTGGTCGAAAGACCGCCCCCAAGCCGCTCGAAGAGATCGGCGAGCGCCGCCGCGTCCCAATCGCCGGCGCCGCGCGCGGCCGAGCGCACCGTCAGGGCGCCGAGCCCTGCGGTCTCGATCGCGTCCGGGGCGATCCGGCGCCGGTACACGCCGAGCGACACCAGGGGCACGCCCGGCTTGTGCCGAACCAACAGGTCCACGCCGTCGAGCGTCAGGTGCGCGACGCCCGCCGTCTCCGTCCGGGGTCCGATCCGGACGGCGGGGGCGCCCTCGATGGTCGCCCCGGCCGCCCGCGTCTGGACTCGTGGTGTCGGGTTCGAGAAGGCGGCGCCAAGCCGCTCCGCGGTGAGCTCACCCGGGTCGTCGTTGGGCAGGTAGGCGACCCCGCCGACCGCGTCCGCCCCGAGATAATGCGCGGCCACCCTGGTCACCTCGGTCGGCGTGACCGCCATCATCGCCGCGTACTCCTCGTCCAACATCCCGAGGTCGCGCACCGCCTCGGCGGCCGCGAAGGTCGACGCCCGGCCCTCGACCGATTCGAGCCGGCGGGCCCACTGCGCGGTGAGGATGGTCTTGGCCCGATCGAGCTCGGCTTGGGAAGGCGGCTCCTGCTGCAGCGCTCCGAGCTCGGTCGCGATCCCGCCAAGGGCGCGGTCAAGGGCGTCCGGACCGAGGTCGGCGGCGATCGAGAACACCCCGACCTCCGAGGGCGAGTAGTGATAGGCCCCGATCGAGGTGACGATCCCCGTCCGCCGGAGCGCGGCGTAGAGCCGACTGCCCCGGCCGAGGCCGAGCACGGCCGCGAGCACGTCGAGCGGCGCCGAATCGGGGTGGAGCGACGGTACGCCTCGCCAGCCAAGCACCAGCTCGGCGCGGGTCACGTCGCCGCGGAGGGTGCGGGACCGCACCTCTCGCCGCCAGGGCTCCGCCGGCCCGTCTGGCTCCGGATCCGGACCGGCGGGCCAGGCGCGATAGGCATCGGCCACCGCCTCGAAGGCCTGATTCACCTCCACGTCGCCCACCACCGAGACGATCACCCGGCCCGGGACGTAGCGGGAACGGTAGTAGCCGGCCACGTCGTCGCGGGTGAAGCCCGCGAGCATCGGCTCCGTGCCGATCCGCCAGCGGCGGATCCGGTGCCGGTCGAAGAGCACTGCGTGGAGGGTCTCGTGCGCCACCGACGAGGGCGAGTCGAGCTTCCGCTTGGCCTCCTCGATGATCACCCGGAGCTCGCGAGCCAGCTCGTCCCGGTCGAGCGAGGCGTGCTGCAGCGCGTCGGCCTGGATCGCCAGCGCCTTCTCGAACCCGTCGCCGGGCAGCACCACGTAGTAGCTGGTGGCGTCGTATCCGGTGGAGGCGTTGAGATAGCCGCCCAACGCCTTGGTCTCGTTCGCGATCCGCCCCACCGGCCGGGTCGGGGTCCCCTTGAAGAACATGTGCTCCAGCACATGACTGATTCCCTGCCAGTGGTCCGGCTCGTCGAAGAAGCCAGCCCGGACGTGGGTGACGACGGCCACGGCCGGCGCAGCCGGGTCGGATTGGACCAGCACGGTGAGGCCGTTGGGAAGGACGCGGCGCTCGACGCCGGCGGCCCAGCGGGTTTCGGGACGAATCATGTCAGGAATAAAACACGCCCCGGGCCGAGGCGCGGGAGGCGGGCGGGCCGAGCCTACTGGAGGATGCGGAGCGTGCCGGCCTCGGCGCTGCCCCGGATGAACGCCTCGGCGCTGGTGACCGGGATCACCACCCCGGTCTCCTGGCGGCCACGCCGGGCATAGCCGACCATGAATTCGGCCAGGCTGAGCCCCCACGCCCCCTCGTCGGCGGCGCGGAGCTGCTCCAGGATGTCGTCCCAGGTACCGCGGAAGAGCTGACCCGCCAACGTGGCCACCTGGTGGTGGTCGGGTCTGAGCGACGGGGGCCGATGCATCTGGGCGGGCTCCGACACCAGTGCGCCGAAGAGCTCCAGCTGGTTCGGATCGCGAGGCCGGCCATCGTGCTGCACCGCCTCGATCTCGGCTAGCAGGTCGTCGACTGGGTCGATCGCCTCGCTCAGCTCGAGCAGCCGTTGGTACCAGGGCTCGAGGGCCGGATCGTCGTCGGACATCCGGAACATGGTCCGGTGCAGCTCGATCACCCGGTAGATCCCGAGCTCCTCATAGTGCTCCTCGGGGCCGGTGTGCCGGTACTGATGCATCGCGGCTTCGCTCTCGCCCCGATCGTAGAGCATGTTGGCGAGGTAGATCCGCGGCTCGGCAAAGGCGCCGTCGATCTCCAGGGCGCGCCGGAGCCAGAACATCGCCGCCGCGTCCCGGCCGAGACGGTGGCTGACGTACCCCATGCAGGCGGCGGCTTCCGGACACTCGGGCTCCGCCGCCGCCGCGAGCTCGAAGAACCGGTGCGCCTGGGCCGCCAACCCGTCGCGAAACAGGGCGCGGCCGACCTGCAGCATCAGATCGTGGTCTTCCTGCAACCCGAGCTCGAGCAGCCTGGCGAAGACCCGGATCGCCGCCTGGGAATCGCCCATCCGGAGCAGCGTCTCGCCGAATCCGGCCAGTCCGTCTTCGTGATCGGGCTCGAGCACCAGCGCCTGCACGAACGCCTGCCGCGCCCAGGCGAAGTCCTCCCGGGCGAGATAGGCGTACCCCATGCCGACGTGAAGCTCGACCGCGGACGGGTAGACGTAGAGACCGTCTCGCAAGACGAGCAACGCCTCGTCATAGCGACCTTGATTGTAGAGCTGGTGGGCTTGTTCGTCGTACTCGTCGGAGCTTCGGAATCCTTCCGGCATCCGGCGGATTGCCCCCGTGGTGGTCGGCCAAAATTAGAAAGGCGCCGCCACCCTGAGCAAGCCACCAAACGGCATCGGATTCGTCACTCGGCCCGTAACGCCTCCATCGGATCGACCCGGCTGGCCCGGCGGGCCGGCACCAGACCGGCCACGAACGCCGCCATCAGGAGTATCGCGATCGCCAGACCTACCACCACGGGGTTCCCTGGCTCCACCCCGAACAGGAGCGAGCGGAGGGCCCGCGTCGCGACGATCGCGACGGCCCCGCCGACCACCGCGCCAACCGCGGCGAGACGCACCGCTTCGGCCACGACCTGCCGCCGCACCCGGGCCGCCTCGGCGCCCAGCGCGATCCGGATCCCGATCTCCCGAGTGCGGCGGAGCACCAGCTGGGCGATCACCCCGTAGAGACCGATCGCCGCCAGCGCCAGCGCCACGAGCGCTGCCAGGGTCAGCAGCACGCCGGTGAGTCGGACCCGCTGCATCGACTGCCCGACCACGCTGGTCATCGCGCGGGCGTTGGCCACCACCGCCTCCGGATCGAGGCCGGACCCGATCCGCTCGACCGCGCGGGTCAGATCGCCGAGCGACACGCCCGAGGCCCGCACCAGCAGCGCCATCCGGGCCGGCGGTTGCCAGAGCCAGGTGTCGGGCAGCGGCCTGAGCGGGTAGAAGCCGATCTCCGGCTCATCGAGCTCGAGCGAGTGGAACCTGAGTCCCCGAACCACGCCGGTCACCGGAAAGAAGGGCGGTCGCGGCACCCCGTCGACCTTGATGCCCTGCCCGAGTGGATCGCGATCGCCCCACAGCCGCTTCGCCAATCGCCCCGAGACGAGGGCGCCGGCGGTGGCCCCCGTGGCTTCGCCCCAGGTCGCCTCGCGTCCGACCACCGTCGCTCCGAGCGTCGCGAAATAGCCCGGACTGACCGTCGCCGATGGCAAGCAGGCAGCCTTCTCGCTCGGATCCTGCCCCTCGCCAGCGAGCAGGGAGCAGCCATCGCCCGCTTCGAGCGGGAGCTCGGAGCCCACCGCCGCGTTCTCGACCCCGGGAACCGCCCGGACCTGCTCGACCAGCGCGCTCCAGAACTGGGTCGTCTTGTCGTAACTCTGATATCGGTTGAACGGCACCGCCACGTCCATGGCGAACAGACCCTCCGGCTCGAAGCCGGGATCGACCGCGCTGAGGCGCTGGACCGTCCGGAGCAGGAGTCCGGCCGACGCGAGCAGGACCACCGCGAGCGAGACCTGCCCCACTACCAGGGTGCTCCGGGCTCGGACCGCCGCCCGCGAAAGCGACGCGCCCCGCGCCTTGCCGAGCAATCGGCCGGCGTCGCCTCGGCGGGCGAGGGCCGGACCGACACCGAAGACCAACGCCGCGACCAGCGCCACGACCAGCGCGAAGAGCACCGTCGCCCCGTCGACTCCCACCTCGGCCAGGCGCGGCAGGATCGGGTCTCCCGCATGGCTCGGCCCCTCCGCCACCGCTCCGATGAACGCCGGGAGGATCGCCGCCGAAACCGCCAACCCGACGGCGGCGGAGAGCCCGGCGAGCAGCAGCGACTCGGCGAGCTGCTGGCCGATCAGCTGCCAGCGGCCCGCGCCGAGGGCGACGCGGATGCCGACCTCCGCCTCGCGATCCTGACCCCGCACCAGAAAGAGACTGGCGACGTTGAAGCAGGCGATCGCCAGCACCAGGCCGACGGCCCCGAACACGAGCCAGAGGGTCTTTCCTGCCGCGCCGATCACGTCGTCCCGCCAGGGCACCAGCGAGACGGTGAAGCCGTACGACTCCATGAAGTGCGCGTTGTAGGCCGTTGGAAAGATCTCGGGATACCGGGCGACGAAGCCTAGGAGCTCGTCCTCCGCCTGCTCGAGCGTCGCGCCGTCGGCCAACCGGGCCACGGCCCGGTAGACGTGAGTGTTGTAGGCCGGCGCCTTGGGATCGAGCGGATACGCCACCCAGACGTCCGTGGGCCAGTCCGGAAGGTCGGCACCGACCGACGCGACCCCGACCACCTCGAGCTCGAGCCCCTCGAACCGCACGATCTTCCCCACCACGGCCGGATCGGCGCCGAATCGCTGGCGCCACAGCCGCTCGCCGAGCACGGCGACCCGGGGCGCCTCGGCGTAGCTGTCCTCGGGCACCAGCAGCCTGCCCACGAGCGCGCGGGCACCCACCAGATCGAGCAGCTTCGCGGAGATCAGCGCGCCATTCACCAGCTTGGTCTTGCCGTCGTCGCCCGAGAGACCGACCCGGTTGAGCTGATAGATCGCGACCTCATCGAGGTAGCGCGCCTCGCGGTCGAAGTAGAAGAGCTCGGCCGACGAGATGTTCCACCTCGCGTCCGCCCCCACGCCTGGCACCGGATGATAGATCCGCACCAGTCGGTCGGAGCCCGGGTAGCGCAGGGGACGCAGGACCACCGCGTCGAGCAGCGCGAAGCTGGCGGTCAGACCCGCCATCGCGAGCCCGAGGGTCAGGACCACCGTCAGGCTGAACGCCGGCGCCCGCCGGAGGGAGAGCGCCGCCCGACGGAGGCCGAGCCAGAGGTCGCGCCACCGCTCTCGGCGGCGCCGCCGACCCCACTCGCCCCGGTCGATCCGCCCAGTCTCCCTCCGATAGTGCTCCAGATCGCCCAGACGTTGGCGGGCCTCCCGCTCGGCCGCTTCCTGGTCCATCCCGGCGGCCCGATTCTCGGTGATCCGCTCCGCCAGATGATGCGCCAGCTCGTCCCGGATGTCGGGATCCGGATCGCCCCGCCGGAGCAGCTCGCGGAGCGCGTGGTACTTGTCGGGTAGCCAGGCCATCGCGCGCCTCACCCGTCGACGGAAAGGATCCCGGCCACCACCTCCGTGAACTGCCGCCAGAGCCTGGCCTCCTCGTCCAACTGCCGCCGCCCCTTCGCAGTCAGACGGTAGAACCGCGCCCGCCGATTGTTCTCCGAGACACCCCACTCCGCCTCGAGCCAGCCCCGCCGCGCCATCCGGTGGAGCGCCGGATAGAGCGAGCCTTCTTCGACGGCGAGGGTGTCGTTGGAGTGGTCCTGGATCCAGCGCGCCACCCCGTACCCATGGGTGGGCCCGGCTGAGAGCGCCTTGAGGACGAGGAGATCGAGGGTTCCCTGCAGCAGCTCGAGTCGCACCCTATCTCCCATTGACGTTCTATGGGAAAGCTATCGCCTTCCCATAGAACGTCAATGGGAGTCGCAGATCGGGGACTGCGGCCGCCGGGTCACCCAGATCTCCTGCAGGACTTCGGAGAGCATGCCCTGGCGGACGCTCTCCGTGCGAGGGAGCCTGGCGTTCACCTCGATCCGTCGATACCAGGCCGCGGGGCCGAGTGTGGCCGACCAGGAGAGCTGGCCGGCCTCGGTCGTCTGCTGCTCGATCCGGGCGGTCCCGGCCTCGAACGTCACCGAGTCGCTGGCTCGCGCGGTCCTGCGCCAGCGATACTGGCCGAAACCGTCCCGGTCGGCCACCCGCCGGATCTCGATGCCCTCGGCGCGCCAGACCGCCCCCGGCTCGAGCGGCCGATCGGCCAGCAACGGGAAGAAGTCGTCGAGGGCCCCGCGGAGATCGGCCAGGTCGGTCAGCGGATCCGGCACGAAGGGCACCGCGATCGGCTCGTAGCCGCCGGTCGGGAGCAACAGGCCGCGGTAGCGTCCGCCCAGAAAGCCTTCAGGGTCGCCGCGCTCGGTGCCGGCGCGGGTTCGGCGCCAGACGGTCAGCGAGTCGAACCAGGCTTCGATCGCGAGCCCGCCGGTTGTGTCCTTCGCGCGGACCGCGAGCACGCCGTCGCGGCCGGCTCGATCCTGGATCGTGACTCGCCCACGCTGCGACGTGATGTCGGAGCGGACCTCCAACCCGAACACGGCGCAGCGAAGCCCCGCGACGGTGTATCGCGGGGCCCCTTGCGCGACCAGCGAGGTCGCGGGAAGCAATAGCAGGAGCGCGGCCGACCTCACCACCACCGCCGCGAGCTACCCCTTGGCCATGAAGGGATAGGCGTAGCCGGTCGGCGGCACGAAGGTCTCCTTGATCGTTCGGGGCGAGACCCAGCGGACCAGGTTGAGATAGGAGCCGGCCTTGTCGTTGGTGCCGCTCGCCCGCGCCCCGCCGAACGGCTGCTGGCCGACCACGGCGCCGGTCGGCTTGTCGTTGACGTAGTAGTTGCCCGCCGCATGCTTGAGGATCTGATCGGCGTCGCGGACGGCCTGCCGGTCGGTCGAGAAGACGGCGCCGGTCAAGGCGTACGGACTGGTCCCGTCGACCAGGCGCAGCGTCTGCTTCCACTGCCGATCCGGATAGACGTAGACCGTGAGCACCGGACCGAAAAGCTCTTCGCACATGGTCCGGTAGTTCGGGTTGGTGACCTGGATCAGCGTCGGCTCGACGAAATAGCCGCGCTGGTCGTCGGTGCCGCCGCCGGCCACGATCTTTACTCCGCGGTCCTTCTTGGCCTGGGCGAGATAGCCGGCGAGCTTGGCGAACGACTTCGCGTCGATCACGGCACCCATGAAGTTCCGGAAGTCGGCGACGTCGCCCATCTTGATCTCGGCGATCATCGCCACCATCCGATCGCGGACCTCGCTCCAGAGGCTCTGCGGGATGTAAGCCCGCGACGCGGCGCTGCACTTCTGCCCCTGGTACTCGTAGGCGCCGCGCACCAGCGCCACCGCCACCGCCTGCGGATCGGCGCTCGGGTGGGCGATCACGAAGTCCTTCCCGCCGGTCTCGCCCACCAGCCGCGGATAAGCGGCGTACTGGTCGATCCGCTCGCCCACCGTCCGCCAGAGCGACTGGAACACCGCCGTCGATCCGGTGAAGTGGATTCCGGCCAGCCGGCGGTCGGCGAGCAGCCGGTCGGAGATCTGGATCGCGTCGCCGGGCACGAAGTTGATCACGCCGGGCGGCAACCCCGCCGCCTCGAACAGCTTCATCACGTAGTAGTTGCTGAGCGACGCGGTGCCCGCGGGCTTCCAGACGACCGTGTTGCCCATCAGCGCAGGCGCGCCCGAGAGATTGCCGCCGATCGCGGTGAAGTTGAACGGCGTGATGGCGTAGACGAAGCCCTCGAGGGCCCGATACTCCAGCCGGTTCCAGACCCCGGCCGAGGAGATCGGCTGCTCGCCGTAGAGACGCTCGGCGTAGGCGGTGTTGAACCGCCAGAAATCGATCAGCTCGCAGGCGCTGTCGATCTCGGCCTGAAAGGCCGTCTTGCTCTGGCCCAGCATGGTGGCCGCGTTGATCACCTGCCGCCACGGGCCCGCCAGCAGCTCGGCCGCCCTCAGGAACACGGCCGCCCGGTCCGCGAACGGCCATCTCGACCACTCCCGCCAGGCGCGCTCGGCGGCGCGCACGGCCTGGGTCACGTGACGCGGGTCGGCCATGTGCACGTTGGCGAGCACCTGTGCGTGGTGGTGCGGCGCCACGACCGGGTGGGTGCGGCCGGTGCGGATCTCCTTCCCGCCGATCACCAGCGGGACGTCCACCACGGTGTCGGCCTGCCGCGCCAGCTCGGCCTTGAGTGCGGCGCGCTCGGCTGTACCGGGCGCGTAGCTCAGAATCGGCTCGTTGATCGGCGTCGGGATGTTGGGACGAGAGCTCATGAGTTCGGACTTGGGTTCGAGGGAGGATTGCCCGGAGCGATGGCGCCCGCATGCCGCATCCGGCGACCCGGCTGGGAAGGCGGGCCCGGCGGACGCCTTCGACTCGCCGGGGACGCGGCGCCTGCCGGAGCATGACGCCGGTATAGGTAAGCGCGGTTCCGGCCCGGGCGCCAGCCCGGCCGGGGCCCCGGCGTGGGAAGGGCGAGCTAGGAAGGGGGCAGTACACGGGCGGCCGCCGCCCGGTCACCCAAGATCTGCTGGCTCTTTGGCAGGACGAACCCGTTGCGGGCGAGGATCCCGCGGCCCTCCGGCCCCAGCAGGAAGCGCACGAAGGCTCGAGCCGCCTCCGGATTGGGCGCCCGCGTCGGGATCGCGATCCCGTACGCGATCGGCCCGCCCACGAAATCGAGGGTGAGGTCCTGGGTCCGCCGCGAGCGGGGAATCGAGACCTTGGCCGCCCGATAGCGCGCGGCCAGCTCCGGGTTGGCCAGATTCACCTCGTCGGGAAGCTCGAGAAACGGCAGGCCGGAATGCTTCGCCACGGTCCGATACTCGAGAGCGTAGTCGAGGTTCCCTGTCTGGAGCAGCGCGATCAGCTCGACCGACCTGGGGCGCACGTAGCGATCGCCGCTGTTGGCGAGCAGACGGCGCTCGAGACCGACCTGGCCATAGTGGCGCTCCGCCAGCTGGAAGACCATCAGCGCGCGATAGCCCGCGGGATCCTGCCCCGGGTCGGCGCGTCCGATCCTCACCCCGCTCGCCGTGAGGATCTCCGGCCAGCTGTCCATCGAGAGCCGCCCCGAACCGGGAGCGTCGGGCCGATACGCGATCACCATCGCGTTGGAGGCGAACGCCGCGCCCCAGGCCGCGTGGGTCGGGACGACCAGCTGCTCCAGCACCGCGAGGTCCGCCACGGCCAGCACGTCGGGCACCTTGCCGAGATCGGTCAGCTTCCGCGCAGCCTCGACGCTGCCGGACGACTCCGAGCGCGGCTCGATATCAGGATAGCGGTCGCGGAACGCCCTGAAGACCTCCCGAAAGGGAGCGGCCAGGGAGCCGGCGTTGAAGACGGAGAGGACCCCCGACGTGTCGGCCGACGGCGGGCCGGCGAGCGCGACGGAGAGGACTCCCGAGGTGTCGGCCGACGGCGGGCCGGCGAGCGCGACGGAGAGGACTCCCGAGGCCTCGGCCGCCGGCGGGCCGGCGAGCGCGGCGGCGAGGAGAAGAGCGGAGCGCAGCACTCCTAGAAAGTGAGTGACCAGCCCACGGAGGTCCACTCCGGGTTGGCCGTCACCATCGGCCGGCCGCCGCCGAACAGCCGCCAGCGGCCGTTCACCACCCGCGCCGACGCCGTGCCGATGATCGCGCCCATGGCGACATCGCTCAGCCAGTGCTTGTCGTCGTTCATCCGGGACCAGCCCACCAGCGCCGCGACGCCCGTGAGCGCCACCCGCGCCGGCGCCGAGGGGATCCGATCCCCGAGCGCGGTGAGCACCGCGAAGGCGACGGCGGTGTGACCCGACGGCATCGCGCGCCCGGTGCCGCCGATCGCGAAGTTGGAGGAGCCGCAGGCGCAATTCGGGCGCTCCCGTCCGATCAGGCGCTTGGCCGGGAGCACGACCGCCATGGTGACCAAGGCGGCGCCGGCCATCTCGAGGCCGGTGCTGGCGACCGCGCCGTTGCCGGCGAGGAGCCCGACCAGCGTCAGGGCCACGGGACCGCCGACGTACGCCGGCCACTCGCCGAAGCCCCGGACGCCGTCCGCGAGCGCGTCGCTGAAGGAGGAGCGGCGATCCTGCATGAAGGTCTGGGTGGGTCCGTCGACGAACAGCAGGCCGGCCACGCCGACGGAGACCACGCCGAGGTGGCGCCAGCTCAGGACCGGACCGGTGGCCGGACGGACGGCCTGCGCGGAGATCGAATCGGCGACGTCTCGCCCAACGCCCGGCTGCGCGACGGCGACACTCGTCGAGCCGAGGCAGAGGCCCCATCCGATGATCCGTGCTCCGCTCACGTCCGCCTCACGCTGGCTGGCGGGTTATATTCCCGGCCGTCATCGCACCGATAGAGACACGCATGCCTCGTGGCGCTACCGTACTGCTCGCCCTGCTCGTGGCGGCCGGCTGCCGGCCCTACGACGACTACGCTCCGATCGCAAACGAATCGGGCCTGGTGCCCGCCGACCGCTACGCCCGGTATGGCGCCGAGCAGGCGCAGGTGATCGCGATCGGTCGCGCGTTGGCCCAGTGGCATGGCGGCTCGTCCGCCGAAGACCGGGCTACCCAGGTGAGTCGAGCGGCCGAGTATGCCAGAACGCTGCCCGGAGTAGCAAAGGTCGTTCCGGACACGATGGGCTACCGCTTGACGGTGACGTTCAAGAGTGGCTGGCGCACCGCCGTGGTCCCGATCCAAGACGGCGTGCGACCGGAGGATACGCCGGGGGTGGGGGCGGCGCAATAGAGTGACCGAGCTGGTCCAGATCGTCACCACGATCGATTCCAGACAGGCCGCGGAGAAGCTCGCCGACCAGCTGGTGGCGGAGCATCTCGCGGCCTGTGTGCAGATCGCCGGGCCGATCGCCAGCACCTATCGCTGGCAGGGCACCGTGGAGCACGCCACGGAATGGGTCTGCACCGCCAAGACCACCCGTCAGCGCGCGAGCGCGCTGCTGGCCCGGCTCCGCGCCCTCCACTCCTACGAGCAACCCGAGATCCTGATCACCCCCGTGCTCGAAGCCGATCCCGGCTACGCGGCGTGGGTCGCGTCCGAGACCACGCCGCGCGGCTGACCGCCGCACCGGCTAGGGCGGGCCGGCACGACCCGCGACACCGCCCATCCGCTCCACCCCACCCATGTGGTCCGCCATCATCCGCCAGTGCCCGAGGTCGATCACGTTCCGCTCGGCGCTCTGGAACTCGTCGAGCGCCGCCTCGATCGCCGCCGCCTTGCGCGGGCGCGGAATCTCGTCCGAGGCGAGGATGTCGGAGATGATGTCGTGCATCATGTGGAGATTGTCGAAGACGATCGCCGCGCGCGGGTGGCGCGCCGCGAAGTCGGGCGCCACCGCGGGCGTCATCGGCATCACCTCGGGAAAGGCGCGGCCGTCGACCATCGCCCAGAAGCGATCGAGCGTGCCCTGGATCTCCGGCGTCGAGCCGGCGGCGCTCGCCGCCACGAGCGGCTGATAGAGGCCGACCTGGAGCCAGTGATACGCCCAGATCAGACCGTTGAAGGCCGGATGCCGCTTCCGGAAGACCTGACTGAAATGCTGCTCGTCCATCAGCGCCATCGACTTCGGCACCGCGACGAAGGCCAGGCGCTCGTTGCTCAGGTAGTAGTCGGTCACCCGCTCCGCCATGCGCTGGCGCGCCGCGTCGTCCAGCCGCGGATCGGCGTAGACGTCGTAGAGCTGCCGATGGAGGACGTGGGCCCAATCGAACATCTGCTTCGCCCGCCAGGCGAGCTTCGCGTAGCCCGGCATGACCGCTTCTTCGGCGATCGCGAACCGGGGAGGATTGCGGAGCAGGTCGGTCACCAGAAAGTCGAGCTCGCGCGGGAGCCGAGCGGCCGCCCCGTCCGGATCGGTATAGAGGGTCTCGTAGAGGATGGCGTGACCGTAGTCGAACGCGTTGAAGAGACGCGCCGCGTCCGGGTGGTGCCGGCGGAACTGCCAGTTGAAGCCGCCCGGATAGTAAAACTGCTCGTCGCGGCCCTGGGCGGTGGCGTTGCCGAGCGGGACGAGGACGAGCGCCAGCAGGGCCTTTCGAAGGAGACGAGTCATCGGACCACTCCGGGCATCAGGGCGCGGATCGCGAAGACGTGGCTCAGGCCGAACCGCACCGTGGTCCCGTCCGCTCCGGCCTCGAGGGCCTGATGGAGGCCGAGATGGGCCACCAGCGTCGGGCTCACCTGGCGCCGGAGGCCGAGACCGACGAGCCAGGCCACCGAGCCGGCGGGCGCGTCGGCCGCGAGCAATTCCACACCCACCAGGGTGCTGCTCCGGATCAGGGTGCGGTCGAGTGCCACCCCGAGCCGCCATCTCGGCAGCCCGAGATCGTCGCCCACCCCCGTCCCCGCCTGAAGCAGCAGGTTGGCGTGGAGCCGCGACCGCCCGAACGAGCGAGTCGCCAATCCCTCGATGGCACCAACGGTCACCCCGCCGTCGCCCCCTCCCCTGAGCCGGCCGAGCTCGGCCTGGACCGAGATGGCGGGCGCGCCGAGCGTTTCCCGGAGCGGATTGAAGCTGGCGAAGAGCTTGGCCCCCTGGAGCCCGGTGTCACCGCCGCCGGCCTCGAGCTCGAGCTCCGCGCCCACCGCGAGGTTGCGACCGATCCCGTACTGGATCTCGGGACTGGCGACGACGAAGTCGGCGCGGTCGGCGCGTCGATAGGCGAACGGCAGCGAGAGCTCGAAGGCGTACCGCTCGACGAGCGCGGCGTCGGCGACCAGCAGCGGCCGCGCGTGGTCGAGATTGCGATAGTCGATCTGTGCGGATGCGGCGCCGCTGGTCGTCGCGAGCAGCAACGAGAGCGTGCCCCACCTGCGTGGCGCAATGAACATGAAAGATCTGCCTCGGGTTACGGTCTGTCGGACGGCCGGAGCGTCGCCCCGGCGCGAGAGGGTCAGACCGTGGCTTGAGGCGGGGGCGTGCCTGGTGGCGCGAAGACCGAGCGCCAGAGGGCGGGCGCGCGGATGGGAAGGCCCGCGAGCGACGCTCCGGCGAGCGCCCGACCCGCGACCGCCGGCATCGCGACGAGAACGACCAGACAGTGGCTGGCCGACGCGCATTGCGCGGGGGGACAATGGGGACAGGCCTCGTGTCCGGACGCCGGCCGCTCGGTGGGTGACTGGTGGTGCGAGCGCTGATGCTCGATGCCCGACCCCACGGCCTGGTTGGCCGCGCAATGACCCTCGCCCGCCGGCGAGGCCGGCGCGAGCGTGGCGATCAGCGCCGCGAGCAGGACCTGGCCGATCCCGGCGCGGCGGAGGACGGTGAGCACGGCAGAAGGCTAGCCCGGCCACCGGGGCCCGGCAACCGGCCGCCGGTCCCGCCGCGATGGAGTCCGATTAATCTTCTCTCCATGAAATCGAGGCGAACCGCCGTCTTCTGGGTCGCGGCCCTGCTCTTCGTGGCGTTCCTGCTCTACTCGACCCTCGGGTCGCAGCGGGCCGAGTGCACCGTCTGCATCGAGTTCAAGGGTGGCGCGAGGTGCGCCACGGCGTCGGGCGCCGATCGCGCCGCGGCGGTGCAGGCGGCCCAGACCACGGCCTGCGGCCCGCTCGCCAGCGGGATGGACGACACCATCGCGTGCGGCCGCCTGGTCCCAAGCAGCGTGACCTGCACGGGCGAGTGATCGTGGGAGTGCCCGAAGCCGTCGATCTCGGCACCCGGGCGGTGGCGCTCGCCGCCGTCGGAGTGGCCGGGGTGATCGCCGCCACCCATTGGGCGGTGCGACGCCGGATGCTCGACCCGTTCGGCGCCTGGTCAAAGTCGATTCGCTCGGTGAGCGACCCCCTGCTCCGCCCCATCGAGCACCGGCTGGTGCGCCGGGGCGGCAATCCGCAGGACGCCACCTTCTGGCTGCTGGGTCTCGCCATCGTCGGCGGCCTGGTCCTGATCAACCTGACCCGCTGGCTCGTGGGCCTCGTCGCCACCGTGGTGGCCCTCGGAAGCGCTTCGCCCGCGGTCTGGGTGCGGGTCGCGCTGGACTGGTCGATCGGGGTGCTGATGCTCGCGCTGATCGTGCGGGTGATCGGCGGGTGGCTCGGTCTCGGTCCCTTCAACCGCTGGATGCGACCGGTCTACTTCCTCACCGACTGGCTCGTCAAGCCGATCCGCCGAGTGCTCCCGCCGTTCGGGATGCTCGACCTGAGCCCCCTCCTGGCCTACGTGGCGCTGATGCTGGTCCGCGGAATCCTCTATAGCGCGCTGCGGTGACGCCGGTCGAGACAATGGAGGGCGGCTGTCGGATCCGGGTCCGGGCGCAGCCCCGAGCCAGCCGGACCGAGCTGGCCGGCCTCCACGGCGACGCCCTCAAGATCCGGGTGGCCGCGCCGCCGGTCGACGGCGCGGCGAACGAGGCGATCGTCAGACTCCTGGCCAGGTCGCTCGGCGTGCCGCCGGGCGCGGTCCGGATCGCCCGCGGCGGGAGCGGCAGGACCAAGCTGATCGAAGTCCGCGGCGTGGACGCGACAACCGCCGCGGCCCGCCTGGGCCTCCAATGACCCCTCAGGCGTCCCGGCCGACCGTGCCGATGTTGGCCCGGTCGTGCATGAAGGGACGCCGCGCGAAGATCCGCCGCACCATCGGCTCGAAAAACGCGAGCGGCAGACTCTCGTAGGAGGGATCGAAGGACTCCTGATCCCAGCGCTCGCAGAACTCGACGCAGGCGTCGTAGTGCGGGCTGTCGCGATAGCGGTCCCGCGCCTCGGGATCGTCGCCGAAGTGGGCGGCGTAGTAGTGCGACTGGAAGACGCCGTGGTGCTTCACCACCCAGTAGGTCCGCTCCGACACGTACGGCCGGAGGATCGCGGCCGCGAGCTCGCAGTGGTTGTACGGCGCCAGCTCGTCGCCGATGTCGTGCAGCAGGGCCGCCACCACCAGCTCTTCGTCGGCGCCGTCGCGGTGAGCGCGGGTCGCCGTCTGCAGCGAGTGCTCGAGGCGATCGACCTTGAGCGGCAGCGGCTCGTCCGCCAGCGCCCTGAGCTGCCCGAGCAGCCGGTCCACCAGCCCCTCGGCATGCTTGGCCTCGAACTGCTCGATCAGCACATAGTCCTCGCGGGTGCCGTCCTTCATCCGGGTGAAGCTCACGGTGTCCATGGTGGTCTCGCTCTCCCTTGGGATTTGGCGTCGATCCGCTCCCATCTTCCTGCCAACCGTCTGCCCTGTCAACAGTCACGCTCCGCCCGCAATCCGAGCTCCTCCGAAGCGGCCCGACCCTCCGAGCCGATGACCCGGGTCCATCGTCGGGGCCCTCCGCTCGGGGCACTCGTCCGTCCGCTGCGCCGCGAGTCGCGGGCATCGAGCCGATCAGCCGCGGGACATGGCAAGCCCAACCGTCCCGGCAGGCGCGAGCTGGCCGAAAAGGTCACGGGTGGAGACCCCCGACTGATCCCCGGGAAGCAGGCTACCCGCTCGCGTTTGCAACGTTCCAGACCGGGACGGGGTCTAACCCTCCGCAAACGTCGAAATGGCAGTCGGAGGGGCCGTGATCGAGCGAGGCGCGTGGAGCGGGTTCGGGCTGTTCGCCCTGATGCTGGCGAGCCCCCTCGCGGCCCAGGGAGCCGACGAGCATCGTAAGACCCCGGGAGCCGCGGTGGCGACGGCCGTCCGCGCCCTGCCGGCGGCCCCCAAGGTGGACGGCAGGCTCGACGACCCGGTCTGGCAGACGGCCCCCCGATTCGGCAGCTTCACCCAGCGGGATCCGCACGAAGGACAGGCGGGTACCGAGACGACCGAGTTCCAGGTGGTCTATTCGGACGCCGCGCTCTACGTCGGCGTTCGGGCAGCGGACACACGCCCCGAGCAGATCGCCGCGCTGCTCTCCCGGCGGGACGATTGGTCGCCGTCCGACGAGATCACGGTGATGATCGACTCCTACTACGACCGCCGCACCGGCTTTTCGTTCACGGTCAACGCGGCCGGGGTCAAGCGCGACGCCTATCTCTTCAACGACAATAGCGAGGACGGCCGCTGGGACGCCGTCTGGGACGCCCAGGTGGCGATCGATTCCGCGGGCTGGACGGCGGAGTTCAGGATTCCCTTCGGCCAGCTGCGCTTTTCTCGCTCGCCCAGCAACACCTTCGGCTTCAATCTCTCCCGGCGGATCACCAGACTCAACGAGACCCAGCAGTGGCGGCTCATGCCGAGGGACGCCTCGGGCGCCGTGTCGCTCTTCGGCGATCTCACCGGCCTCGCGGGGATCGAGCCGCCTCGACGGATCGAGGTGCAACCGTACGTCGCCGCGAGCAACTTCGCCCGCCCGGCCGTGGCCGGCGATCCGTTCCACACCGGCATCGAGCGCACGGCGACCGCGGGCGGCGACCTCAAGGTCGGCGTCACCTCCGGACTCACGCTCACGGCCACGATCAACCCGGACTTCGGCCAGGTCGAAGCCGATCCGGCCGTGGTCAACCTCTCGGCCTTCGAGAGCTTCTTTGCGGAGCGGCGCCCCTTCTTCACCGAGGGACTCGACATCTTTCGCTTCCGGCTCGCCGATGGTGACGGTGACGGGGCCAACGAGGAGCTGTTCTACACCCGGCGCATCGGCCGGGCGCCGCAGGGCGAAGCCGATCCCCGCGGCGGCTACGCCGAGTCGATCGCCCAGACCACGATCCTGGGCGCGGCAAAGCTCTCGGGAAAGACCAGGAGCGGCTGGACCATCGGCGCGCTGGGCGCGGTCACCCAGGCGGAGCGGGCTCGGGTGGTCGACGACGCCGGGCTGCCGCACCGCGATCCGGTCGAGCCGGGCACCGGCTACGGGGTCTTCCGGCTCGCTCGGGAGCTTCGCGGTGGCCAGACCGTGATCGGGGTCTTCGGCACCACGGTGCAGCGCTCGCTCGCGCCCGAGCTCGATTGGCTCCACTCGAGCGCGTACACCGGCGGGATCAACTGGTCGCACCGCTTCGCCGACAATACCTACCAGGTGAGCGGTCGGGTGGTCGGGAGCCGGGTGGACGGCTCGCCCGAGGCGATCGCCCGGACCCAGCAAGCCTCGACCCACTATTACCAACGGCCCGACGCCGAGCACCTCGACTTCGACCCCACCCGGACCTCGCTGTCGGGATACACGGTCGCGCTCAACGGCGGCCGCACCGCGGGCAACTGGCGCTTCAACGTGGGCGGCGAGGCGCGCTCGCCCGGATTCGAGGTCAACGACCTCGGTTTTCAGCGCGAGTCGGATCGCTTGAGTCAGGGCGTCTGGATCAATCGTCGCTGGCTCACGCCGGGCTCGGTGTTCCGGCGCTTCAATCTCAACCTGAATCAGTGGGCGGGTTGGACCTTCGGCGGCGAGCGACGCTCCTTCGGCGCCAACTTCAACGTCAACTTCACGACGCTCAACTACTGGGGCGGGTGGTTCGGCCTGAACCGGAACCTCGAGGGGCTGAGCACGACCGCGCTCCGCGGCGGGCCGGCCATTCGCACGCCGGGTAACGTGAACGGCTGGTTCGGGCTCTCCACCGATGACCGGCGCGCGGTCTCGGCCGACGTCTTCGGCAACTTCAACGTCAGAGACGAGGGCGCGGGAACGAACGCCGGCATCGGCTTCGGTCTCGCGTGGCGACCGTCGTCGAACGTCGAGCTGCGCCTCGGTCCCAACTTCAACTACAACAAGGATGCCTGGCAGTACCTCGACACGCCCACCGTCGAAGGGGAGCCGGTCTATCTGTTCGGCGAGCTGACCCAGCGCACCGCGTCGCTGACGCTCCGCTCCAACGTCACCTTCAGCCCGTCGCTCTCGCTCCAGGTCTACGCCCAGCCCTTCGTCTCGAGCGGGAGCTACCAGGGGTTCAAGCGGGTCACCGCGCCGCGCGCCGACCGCTTCGCGGATCGCTTCGACCCCTTCGGCGGCGCCGCCACCCGCGGGGCGAACGGCGAGGTGACGATCGACGTGGACCAAGACGGCGCCACGGACCTGACGCTGGAGAACCCCGACTTCACCGTGCTCTCGCTCCGCTCCAACGTGGTGCTCCGCTGGGAGTACCTGCTCGGCTCCACGCTCTTCCTGGTCTGGCAGCACGGCCGGAGCGACTACCTCGCCGACGGACGCTTCCGATTCGGCGAGCGGGTGGGAGACATCTTCCGCTCGCCGTCGAGCAACGTGCTGTTGGTCAAGCTCAACTACTGGCTGAGTCTCTGACCGCTACGGCCCCGCCGCTCCGCGCAGCACCTCGACCGGCTCCGCGCGCGACGCGCGGAGCGCGGGCAGCAGCGTGGCCAGGGCGGTGGCGGCCAGCACGATGACCGGCACCACCAGGTACGTGAGCGGGTCGAACCGGCCCACCCCGAAGAGCAAGCCCCGGAGCAGCGCGCTCCCGATCATCGCTCCGATCAGGCCGAGTCCGGTGCCGACCACCGCCAGCACGAGCCCGCTTCGCATCACCATCCCGGTCACCTGGCCGCCGGTCGCGCCCAGCGCCACCCGGAGCCCGATCTCCTGCGATCGCTGCGCGGTGGCGTAGCTGATTACGCCGTGGATGCCGACCAGGGCCAGGAGCACCGTGATCGCCGCAAAGAGACCGATCAGGAGCGCCGTGAAGCGACGCTCCGCCACCGACGCGCGCAGCGTCTCCGCGAGCGGCTCGACCCCGTATACCGCGAGCTCCGGATCGATCGCCCGGATCGCCTCGCGCAGCAGCGGGCCGGCGGGCCGGGGGTCGGCGCCCATCCGCACCAGCAGGGCGCCGCCCTGCATCGGCGCCTGCACCAGCGGCACGTAGGTGGCGGGCGGCGCCTCCTCGGTCACGCCATAGAAGCGCTCGTCGCTCACCACGCCCACCACCTCGCGGTTGGTGCCCCAGAACCGGATCTGCTGGCCGACCGGATCGCGGTCCTCGAAGAACCGGCGCCGCGCCGCCTCGTTGATCATCGCCACGGGCGGACCGTCCACCCGGTCCCGGCCGTCGATCAGCCGGCCCGCCGTCAGGGTGAGGCCCATGGTTTCGAAATAGGCCGGACTCACGACCCGGAGCGCGAGCTCGGGCCAGTTCTCCGACTCCGCCTCGCGGCCGACCACCACGAACGAGTTGGTGAAGCCCCGATCGAGAGGATGCGCACCCGCCAGCGCCACCGACTCGGCGCCGGGAATCCGAGCGGCCTCGTCGAGTAGCTGGCGGTTGAAGCTCTGGATCTCGTCGATCGCGGGCCAGCGCGAGAAGTCCCGCGGATAGCGGCTCTGGGGCAGCTGATACTCGGCCTTCACCACCCGCTCGACCTCGAAGCCGGGGTCGACCCGGAGCACCGTCCAGAGGCTCCGCACCAGAAGGCCCGCCGAGAGCACCAGCGCCACCGAGAGTGCCAGCTCGGCCACGACCAGCATCTCCCGCAAGCGGGTCCGCGACCGGCCGCCGCCCTTGCTGCCCCCTTCGCCGCGAATCGCGTTCATCGGATCGACCCGCCGGGCCTGTAGCGTCGGCACCCAGCCGAAGACGAGCCCGACCGCGAGGGTGACCACCAGACTCACCCCGAGCACCGAGAGATCGAGTCCGATCTGATCCGCCCGCGGCAGGTCCGCAGGCAACAGGCCCCCGAGCGCGCGCAGTCCGCCCCAGGCGAGTCCCACGCCGACCAACCCACCCAGCCCGGCGAGCAGCAGGGCCTCGACGAGGAACTGCCGGCCGAGGCGGTGGCTGCCGGCCCCGAGCGCGCTCCGCACGGCGATCTCCGTCGCGCGGGTCGCGCCCCGCGCGAGCAGCAGATTGGCCACGTTGACGCAGGCGACCACCAGCACCAGCGCCACCGCCACCACCAGAAGCAGCAGCACCGGTCGCACCGGACCGAACACGACCGCGTCGAGCGACTCGACGTTGGCGCCCCGACCCGTGTTCGAGCTGGGATACTCCGCCTCGAGGTCCCCGGCGATCCGACCGAGCTCCTCGGTCGCGGCGTCGAGGTCGGCGCCTGGCGCAAGCCGACCGATCTGGAGGAAGGGGTGGGTCTGCCGCGAGTCCACCCGCTCGCTACCCGACCCCGGGAGCCAGACCTCCACCCGCCCGGGCGCGAGGTACTGGGTGTGATAGTCCGCTCGCTCGTGGATCTGGTCGAGCCCGAAGTCGGCGCTCGCCGGCATCACCCCGATCACCTGGAAGTTGCTCTCGTTGATCCGGACGTTTCGGCCGATCACCGCATGATCCGCCGCGTAGCGCGTCCGCCAAAGGGTCTCGCCCAACAGCACGACCTGCGCTCCGCCCGGCTGATCCTCCTCCGCGTCGAACAACCGGCCGAGGAGCGGCTTCACCCCGAGGAGCGGGAAGTACTCGTGACTCACCAGCATGGCGGCCACTCGCACGGGCGGACCTTCGAGCGGCGTCAGGTTGCCGACCGCGCCACGGAAGGTGGCCATGCCGCTCAGCGTCGTCGCCCGCGCCCGGAAGTCGACGAAGTCGGGCCAGGCCGAGGGCTCGTGCGAGGTCCCGCTCCGGCGATCGGTCTCCCAGACCATCACCAGCCGGCTCGGATCATCGAACGGAACCCGGCGGAGGAGGACCTGATCGACCACGCTGAAGATCGCGGTCGTGGCGCCGATGCCGAGGCCCAGCGTGAGAATCCCGGTCAGGGTGAAGCCCGGGGTGCGGAACAGCTGCCGCCTTGCGTGCCGCAGGTCGCGGATCAGGTCCTCGAGCCAGCGGAGCCCGCGCGCGTCCCGGGTCTCCTCCTCGGTCTGGGCGATTCGGCCGAGCGCGATCAGCGCTCTACGCCGCGCCTCTTCCGGCGGGACGCCCTCGCGCTCGAGCGCCTCGGCCTGCATGGCGACGTGGAAGCGGAGCTCTTCGTTGAGCTCGCGGTCGGCCCGGGCCCGTCCGAAGAGCGAGCCCAGCCGGGCGCGGAGGTCGGAGAAGAAGCTCATCGAGCGCCTCCCGCCTCGGGCGCCCAGCGGAGAATTCCGTTCACCGCGCCGCTGGAGCGCTCCCAGGCCGCCCGCTCGACCACCAGCTGGCGGCGCCCGGCCGGGGTCAGCTCGTAGTACCGGGCGCGCCGGTTGTTCTCGGTGATCCGCCACTCGGAGCGGATCCAGCCTTTGCGCTTTATCCGCTCGAGCGCGGGATAGAGGGTGCCCTGGTTGACCTGGAGCGCCTGGGCGGAGAGCTGCTCGATCCGCTGGGTGATGCCCCAGCCGTGCATCGGGGCATGGGACAGGATCTGGAGCACCAGCAACTCCATGGTGCCCTGAGGCAGGTCCGTGCGTTCCGTGGCCACCGTCTTCTCCTCTTGATGGTCGAGAGTAAGGTGAAGCTGCTTCTCTCGATCGTCAAGAGAAAGTCCTGTGTGAGGCGCCGACCGCTCGCCGGCATCGGAGTTGCTGCTCTACGGCGCGACGGGTGGGCGGCCCCGTGACAGAACCGGGTGGCTTGGCCTATCTTGTTATCAGACAACGGAGATCGTGGCGATTTGCGCTGCTTGCGGCCACGTAAAAGAAACGCTAAAACGCATGCCCGGTGGCCGTTTTAGCCCCCGGGTTTCGTGTTTGGGAGGATGGCTGTGACGAATTCGAAGGACCGACTGGACCAGCTCCGCCGGAGGCTCGAGCAGCGCATCGTGGTGCTCGACGGCGGCTACGGCACCATGATCCAGTCCCACCGCCCCGACGAGGCCGCCTACCGCGGCGAGCGCTTCGCCGACGCCCCGATGGACCAGAAGGGCAACAACGATCTCCTCTGCGTCACCCAGCCGGAGCTGGTCGCCGGGATCCATCGGGCCTATCTCGAGGCCGGCGCCGACATCGTCGAGACCAACACCTTCAACGCCAACGCCTTCTCGCTCGCCGACTACGGGTTGGAGGCGCTGGCCCGGGAGCTCAACGAAGCCGGCGCCCGGCTCGCCCGCGCCGAAGCCGATCGGGTCGGTGCGGCAACGGGGCTCACCCGCTTCGTGGCGGGGTCGGTCGGTCCGACCAACAAGTCCGCGACCCTCTCGCCCGACGTCAACGATCCGGCCGCACGCAATGTCTCCTTCGATCAGTTGGTCCAGGCCTACGCCGACCAGATCGACGGGCTGATGGACGGCGGGGTCGATCTCCTCCTGATCGAGACCATCTTCGACACCCTGAACGCCAAGGCCGCGATCTTCGCCGCGCTCGATCGGTTCGACGTGCGCGGCGAGCGGCTGCCGCTCTGGATCTCGGGCACCATCACCGATCAGAGCGGCCGCACGCTCTCCGGCCAGACGACGGAGGCCTTCTGGTACTCGGTCTCCCACGCCGAGCCGATGATCGTCGGCTTGAACTGCGCCCTCGGCGCACCGGCGCTCCGACCGTACCTGCAGGAGCTGGCCCGGGTCGCGCCCTGCTGGGTGAGCGTGCACCCGAACGCGGGGCTGCCGAACGAGTTCGGAGAATACGACGACACGCCCGAGTTCATGGGCGAGGCGCTCGCGGGGTTCGCGAAGAGCGGGCTGGTCAACCTGGTGGGCGGCTGCTGCGGGACGACACCGGCCCACATCGCGGCCATCGCGAAGCGGGTCGAGGGGATCCGACCGCGCACCCCGGCCACGCCCGAGCGGCGCTGCCGGCTCTCCGGGCTCGAGCCGCTCACCGTCGGGCCGCCGATCGTGTTCGTCAACGTGGGCGAGCGCACCAACGTGACCGGCTCGCGCCGCTTCGCCAAGCTGATCCTCGACGGCCAGTTCGAGCAGGCCCTCGAGGTGGCCCGGCAGCAGGTCGAGAACGGCGCCCAGGTGATCGACGTCAACATGGACGAGGGCATGCTCGACTCGGCCGAGGCGATGACCACCTTCCTGCGGCTGGTGGCGAGCGAGCCATCGATCGCCAGGGTGCCCGTGATGGTCGACTCCTCGAAGTGGAGCGTGATCGAGCAGGGGCTCCAGAACGTCCAGGGCAAGGGCGTGGTCAACTCGATCAGCCTCAAGGAGGGCGAGGAGGAGTTCCTCCGCCAGGCGCGCCTGGTCCGGCGCTACGGCGCGGCCGTGATCGTGATGGCCTTCGACGAAAAGGGGCAGGCGGACACGGCCGATCGCAAGGTCGCGATCTGCGAGCGCGCGTACCGGCTCCTCACCAAGCGGGTCGGCTTCCCGCCGGAAGACATCATCTTCGACCCGAACGTCTTCGCGATCGCCACGGGGATCGAGGAGCACGCCAACTACGCCGTCGACTATATCGAGGCCACCCGCCGGATCCGCCGCCTGCTGCCGCACGTCTCGGTGAGCGGCGGGGTGAGCAACGTCTCCTTTTCCTTCCGCGGCAACGACCCGGTGCGCGAGGCGATCCACGCCGTGTTCCTCTACCACGCCGTCCAGGCGGGCATGAACATGGGAATCGTGAACGCCGGCCAGCTCGCCGTCTACGACGACATCCCCCCGGAGCTCAAGGAGCGGGTCGAGGACGTAGTGCTCAACCGCCGACCCGACGCGACCGAGCGGCTGCTCGCCGTGGCCGACACGGTCCGGGGCCAGGCCACGAGCCGGGGGGCCGATCTCTCCTGGCGCGAGGCGCCCGTGGCGAAGCGTCTCTCCCACGCGCTGGTCGAAGGCATCGCCGACTACATCGAGGCCGACACCGAGGAGGCCCGCGCGGCCGCCAAGCACGCGATCGAGGTGATCGAGGGCCCGCTGATGGACGGGATGAACGTGGTGGGCGATCTCTTCGGCGCCGGGAAGATGTTCCTGCCCCAGGTGGTCAAGAGCGCGCGGGTGATGAAGAAGGCCGTCGCCTACCTGATCCCGTACATCGAGGCGGAGAAGGCCGCCGGATCGGGCGGCACGAAGGGCAAGATCGTGATGGCCACCGTCAAGGGCGACGTCCACGACATCGGCAAGAACATCGTGGGCGTGGTGCTCCAGTGCAACAACTTCGAGGTGATCGACCTCGGCGTGATGGTGCCCTGGACCAAGATCCTGGAGACCGCTCGGACCGAGCGTGCCGATCTGATCGGGCTCTCGGGGCTGATCACGCCGTCGCTCGAGGAGATGTGCGTCGTGGCGGGCGAGCTGGAGCGCGAAGGCTTCGGCGTGCCCCTGCTGATCGGCGGCGCCACCACCTCCCGGGTGCACACGGCGGTCAAGATCGCGCCGGCCTACTCGGGCCCCGTGATCCACGTGCTCGACGCGTCGCGCGCCGTGGGCGTCGCGGGCACGCTGGTGAGCGCCACGCTCCGCGACCGGCTGGTCGAGACCACCGCCGGCGAGTACGAGGAGATCCGCCGGTCACGCGCCGAGCGCTCCGCCGATCGGCGGATCTCGATCGAGGACGCGCGCGCCAACCGGCTGCGGCCGTCGCTCGACCGACCCGCGCCGACTCCCCGAACGCCCGGTGTCACCAGCTTCGCGGACTTCCCGCTCGAAGAGCTGGTCGATCGGATCGACTGGACGCCCTTCTTCCAGACCTGGGAGCTGGCCGGGCACTACCCGGCGATCCTCACCGACCCCACGGTCGGGAAGGCGGCAAGCGATCTCTTCTGCGACGCGACCAGCCTGCTGGAGCGAATCGTGCGCGAGAAACGGCTCCGCGCCAAGGGCGTCGTCGGGCTCTTCCCTGCCCGCTCCGAGGGCGACGACATCGTGGTGCTCGACCTCGACGGGCGGACCCCGATCGCGACGGTCCGCACCCTCCGCCAACAGATGGCCAAGGCGAACGGTCGACCCAATCTCGCGCTGGCCGATTTCGTCGCGCCCGCGGACGATTACCTCGGCGCCTTCGCGGTGACCGCCGGGATCGGACTCGACGAGTTGGTCCGGGAGTTCGAGTCGGCCCACGACGACTACCAGGCGATCGTGGCCAAGGCGCTCGCCGATCGGCTGGCCGAAGCGTTCGCCGAGCGGCTGCACGAGATCGTGCGGCGCGAGCTCTGGGGCTACGCCCCCGACGAGGCCCTGTCCAACGCGGAGCTGATCAAGGAGGGCTACCAGGGCATCCGTCCCGCGCCGGGATACCCGGCCTGTCCCGACCATACGGAGAAGCGCACCATCTTCGACCTGCTCGCTGCCGAGCGGGCCACCGGAATCGAGCTGACCGAGAGCTTCGCCATGACGCCGGGCGCCTCGGTGAGCGGGTTCTACTTCTGGCGGCCCGAAGCCCAGTACTTCGGGGTTGGTCGAATCGGCGCCGACCAGGTCGCCGACTACGCGGCCAGGAAGGGTGTGAGCACGTCCGAGGCGGAGCGCTGGCTCGCGCCGAGCCTCGGCTACGAACGCACCCGGGCTCCTTCGTAGTCGGAGCGACCCGCACCGGAGCGGCGGCTTACCCCCGCTTGTTCTTCGCGTCCCAGAGCTTCGGTTCCCAGAGCTCGACCTTGTGCCCGTCGGGATCCATGATCCAGGCGAACTTGCCGTTCTCGTGCGACTCGGGGCCCTGCACGATCTCGATGCCGGCGCCCCGAAGCTGGGCGAGCAGCGCGTCGAGATCGTCGACCCGATAGTTGATCATGAAGGGCGCGTCGCTCGGACCGAACCAGCCGGTCTCCCGCTCCGCCACGTGCCAAACGGTGAGGCCCCCGTCTTCGGCTCGATCGTCCGGCCACTTCAACACGACGCCGCCGAAGTCCTCCAGCTGCATCCCCAAGTGCTCCTGGTACCAGGCCGCCAGCGCGGCCCGGTCGCCCCGGCTCTTGAAGAAGACGCCACCGATGCCCGTCACCCGTGCCATCATGATCCTCCGTCGCCGTTGGAGTCGTTGAAGAGCGCGCGGAGCCTCGCCAGGAAGTGACCCCAGCCGAACGGATAGTCGCTCACGTCCGCCGGCCGCGAGAAGCCCGCGTGCACCAGCGTCACCCTGGTTCCCGGGCCTTCGGTCTCGAGCGCCCAGGTGATGGTCTGCCCCGTGACCGTTGAGTCCCCACGCCAATCGGGCCAGTCGACCACCAGCCGCTCGTCCGGCACCAGCTCGAGGATCCGGGTCGGACCACCTGAGACGTCACGGCCGTCGATCTGGTAGCGCCACCCGAACCCGTAGGCGCCACCGACCCTCGGCTCGACCACGGCAAGGGAAGCGATCCACCGGTTGAGCTGCTCCGGCTCGATCAGGGCCTTGAAGACGGCCTCCCGCGGGGCATCGATCCACACCGAGAGCGTGATCGCGGCGCTCCGCTCCGAGAAGTCCGGTCGGATCACGCCATCGCCGCCCGCGAGGTGGGCGCCGAGATTGCCGATCGAGAGTTTCCACCAGTCCTCGATCAGCTCCCGCGGGCGCGGCCCCGGCAAGGCTCCCTCGATCCGGTGCCGAACCGTCAGCCGTGCCCCGTCGGGCTGCTGGGCCGTCGGCTCCACGGACGCCACCTCCAGCTCGACCTCCGTCGGCACGCCGAGCAGCGTCCACCGAAACCCGAGCTTCGACGGCTCGACCCGGGTGAGCGATTGATCGGCACCGTCCCGAGCCGGCGCGCCCAGGGTGTGCCGGCCCCAGAACCGGAACGCGCCGCCCGGCCCGAGATCGACCTCGACCCGCTCGGCGAACCAGCGCTCGAGCTCCTCGGGCGTCGTCAGCGCGCGGTAGACTCGATCCGCCGACGCCGCGATCGGAAAGCTCTCTTCGTGGGTCCAACGTCCCCGGGTGGTCACGGCTTCTCCTGTTGCTGTCGCCATTCCGCCTCCACGTGCCGTTTGAGATCGACGAGCCGGGCCGACCAGTACACCCGATAGAGATCGAGCCAGCGATCGAGCTCGGCGAGCGGCGCGGGGTCGAGCGAATAGAGCCGCTGCTGCGCCTCCCGCCGCTCCCGAACCAGACCCGCCTTCCTGAGCACCCTGAGATGCCTCGAGATCGCCGGCCGGCTGACCTCGAAGCGGGCCGCCACCTTGCCCGCCGGGAGCTCGCCCTGCCGGAGCAGGCCCATGATCTCGCGCCGGGTCGGATCGGCAACCGCGTCGAAGATCGTGTCATTCTGCGTAACCATTGCGTTACATACTATGTGATCAAACGACTTGGCGCAAGAGGCTGGGCCACGAAAGCCAGCGCGGACGGGGTCTATACCGACCCCGCCCGCGCTCGCCCGAAGGGACCTCACCCCGGGTCAGGGAACCTTCTTACCCTCCAGGATCACGTCGATCCGCGCGGCGACGTCGGCCAGGTGGGCCCGAGTCAGCCGATCCGAAGCCCGGCTCGCCCCGCTGTTCGCCGAGCGCTTGAGTGCCAGCAGCTCGGCGCGGAGCAGCGGGCGGATGTCCGAGCGGGCCACGCTCGGCGGCGGGGACTGGGGCCCGAAAAACGGATTGCCCTGGGGCCGCGGCAGCTCCTCGGTCATCAGGGTCTCGACCCGCTCGAGGTAGGCGCGCTGGAGCGCACGGCGATAGGCGTCGATCGCCCGGCCGCTCGCCGGGTCGAGCCAGACGGCCCGGCGGAGATCCTCGAGGAACTCCGACTGGGAGTATGCTGTTTCCGGCGAGATCACCTCGGCCTCCGCCATCCGCGCCATCCGCCGGGCGTCGAGCAAGGCGCCGAGCACCTGCACCTGGCGGCGCGAGACAACTTCGACGCCGCCCGTGCCGCCGACCAGGGCGAGAATCTCCGGCCGATTGAGCCAGGTGGGCGCCTCGAAGACCTCGCTCGCGAGCCAGGCCATCGCCGCCTTCTGCCTGGCACGGGAAACCACCTCGTACACCGCGCCACCCTGATCGGAGGACTTCAACGTCACGTGGACCCCGCCGATCGGGGTGACCACGTGGCGCACGTAGGTGCCCCACTGGCCGAGCAGCTCGCCGTAGAGCTCGTCGAGGTCGTCGTAGCTCTCGCCCGGCTTGGTGGTCCAGTCGACCAGATTCGGCACCACCCGCTTGAGGTTCGCGATCGCGTAGCTCGACGCCTCCACGGGGTCGTCGCCCATGTCCTCGGTCTGCGAGCGCGGGTCGGTGTTGATGCCCTGGGAGAGGTAGCGGTACATCGGGTCGTCGGCGCGCTCCATGATCCAGCCGTGCAGCGTGGCCTTCTCGGCCTCGGCCGTGGGGGCGTCGACCAGCGAGCGGTAGCCCCAGTTGATCACGTAGTGATCGTAGGGTCCGATGTGACGGATGAAATCCAGAGGCTGGAGTCCGTCGCCCGGCTGGGCGACGTAGTTCTGCCGGGCGTAGTCCATCACCGAGGGCGAGACGCCCATCCGTCGGGCGAAGTCGGGGTTGCGGAGGGAATCGGTCGGATAGGCGGAGCTCGCCACCATGTTGTGGGGCAGGCCCAGCGCGTGTCCGATCTCGTGGGCGATCACCTGCCGCATCGTCTCGCCCATCAGCTCGTCGCTGATGTCGAGCGTCCGGGCGGCGGGGTTGGCCGCGCCGGTCTCGATCAGGAGCCGGTTGCGATAGCTCCGGAGATGGTTGTGGTACCAGACGATGTCGCTCTCGATGATCTCGCCGGTGCGCGGGTCCGAGGTGCTCGGCCCCTGCGCGTTCCGGGTGAGGCTCGCGGCCCAGCGGACCACCGAGTAACGAATGTCCTCCGGATCCCAATCCGGGTCCTCCGCCTTGCTCGGCGGGTCTTTGGCGAGAATCGCGTTCTTGAATCCGGCGCTCTCGAACGGTGCCTGCCAGTCGAGGACACCCTGTCTGACGTACTTCCGCCAGCGCATCGGGGTGGCGGGATCGATGTAGTAGACGATCGGCTTGACCGGCTCGACCAGCTCGCCGCGCCGATAGGCGGCGGTGTCCTTGGGCTCGAGGCGCCAGCGGCGGATGAAGGTCTCGGTCGCGGCCTTGAGCTCGTCGAGGCCATAGTTGACCCGCCGGACGCTGAAGAAGCCGACGCGCGCGTCAGCGTGGCGGGGTCGCATCGGCACCTTGGGGAGCAGCACGATCGACTGCGCCATCTCGAGCGAGATCGTGCCGGTCGCGGCGTCGTCCGGCGGGGCGGTGGCCTCGAAGGTCTGCAGGTGGCGGACCTCGACGTTCTCCGGGTAGCTCCGGATCGAGGAGATCGCGCTCCGGTTCGGATCCAGCCGGCGGACCTGATAGTTGCGTCGCTGGCTCGGGCTCAGCCCGCCGATGGCAGGGGTATCGCCTTGGAAGAAGTCGGTGACGTCGACCACGAACGAGGCGCTGTCCTTGCCGAAAGCCTGGATCGGGAAGGAGCCGAGGATCGGGGCGAAGTTATTGGCCGCGACCGACTGGGCGATCGGCTGGTCGTCGTCCGCCACGGCGTCGAAGGAATGCTTGCGGAGCAGGAGCCGATCGGCCCGGCGCTCCCAGCGGACCACCTGCTCGTTCACCGACACCCCCGCCGGGAAGAAGCCGCCCAGCCCCGGCGCCACCCCGGCGATCCGGGTCACCAGCAGGAGGTCCCGGCCGAGCAGGGTATCGGGCACCTCGAAGAGGTACTTGCCGTCGACCTCGTGCACCGCGACGACACCCGGGTCCGTCTTGGCGCCCTTGGTGACCACCTGGGCATAGGGCTTCGGTCCGGCCTGCTGCGCCCGCCCTGCTGGCGGGCGCGCCGGCGACTGAGCCGCCGCGCTGTCGCGGGCCGCCGGCGGCGGGTTGGCGGGTCGCTGGGTGGAGGCGGAGGAGGCCGCGCATCCGGCAGCCAGCGGGAGAACAAGAGCCAATTCGATGAGCCGACGGGTAGCGGGCACGAACCGATCCTCACAGAGGGGTGAGCGACTGTCGCGAGGTTCAGCGGGTGGTCTCTCGCACTACGGGCGAGGGTGGGCGGGTGTTGCGGTGGGCCTCCGCCGCTCAGTCGATCGCGACGTTGTCGATCAGGCGGACGCCCCCGATCACCACGGCCGCGAAGCGCCGGCCGAAGCGCTCCTCGACGTACTGGACGTCGACCCCCATCGCCTGGAGGTCGCGCTCAACCTCGGCCGCCGGGCCCGGACCCGCGAGGCGGCGCGCGAACCGTCCCGCGAGCGCCCGCGCCTCGGCCGAGAGCCGCACGTTTCGCGAGCTGAGCGCGAGCCCGTCGGACTCCCGCACCGTCGGGCAGGGCACGATCTCGGTCTCGAGGAAGAACGCGGCCGCCAAGTCGCGCACCAGGAGATACTGCTGGTAGTCCTTCTCGCCGAAATAGGCGCGGGTGGGTCGGACGATCGCGAGCAGGCGGAGCACGACCGTGAGCACCCCGTCGAAGTGTCCCGGCCGGTGCGCGCCCTCCATGATGGTCGAGAGCTCGCGCTCGGCAACCCGAAAGCGATAGTCGTCGGGATAGATCGCGCCGCGATCGGGCGCGAAGAGGAAGTCGACGTGCAGGCTGGCCAGCAGGGCTCGATCTTCCTCGAGCGTTCTCGGGTAGGCGTCGAGATCCCGGGCGTCGTCGAACTGGGCCGGGTTGACGAAGACGCTGGCCACCGTCACGTCGTTCTCGGCCTTGCTCCGCTCGAGCAGGGCGGCGTGGCCGCGGTGGAGCGCGCCCATGGTCGGCACGAAGCCGAGCGAGCGGCCCTCGCGCCGGAGCTGGCGCGCCACCCGGCGCCACTGCTCGACCGTGGTGATGGTCTCGGTCATCGGCCGCCCTCGCGCCGGCGCTCGTCGAGCAGCTCCGGCGCGACGGCCTTGGCAAAGCCCTCGTAGACGGCGCGGATCGGATCGTCGCCCAGCGCCTCGAGGTTGCGCCGGACGGTGCGGCGGTCGCCCCGCGCGATCGGGCCGGTACGCGGAAACGGCGAGGGGCCTTCGCAGACGTCCACCACCCGCTTGAGGTAGAGGGTCGCGGCGTCGCGCGGGAGGCCGAGCCGCTCCTCGAAGACGAGGAAGAGCTTTTCCCAGAGCAGCGGGGTGAGGTTGCCGGCGAGGTCGGTGAGCGCGTGGTAGAGCGACTTCGACGCGGGATCGAGCCAGAAGGTCGGATTCGGCAGCGTCGGGAAGAGCTGGCGGAACCCGGGCCCGCCCTCGTCACAGACGAAGGGAACCGCCCAGTAGACCGCGAGCCCGTAGAGCTCGGGACCAAAGGTCATCAGCGGATGCATCCCGATGGCCTTCTCGGTGACCAGACTGCCCGAACAGTGGACCAGCACCCGGTCGGACAGCTCGGGATGCGCGGTGATGAAGGGCTCGATCGCGTCGTCCGCGATCAGGACCAGCACCACGGGGGCCGGACCCAGCGCGGCCGCGACCTCGCCCTCGTCGCTCCTGGTCCAGGCCCGCACCGCGATGCCGCTCTCGCGGAAGTAGTGGGTCAGATGTCGGGCGAGACGCCCCCCGCCAATGATGCCGCAGGGGCGGTCGGGGCGCCCGGGCTCGATCGAGGGCAATGTCACCATGGCAAGGCCAAATCTAACGTTGCGCGCCTTCCAGGCTCCGAAACCGGCCGTCGTGGCGGCGGCCTTCACGATGGCGCGCGGCTTGCTTAGGTTGAGCTCAAACCGGTGCTCGTGGTGATTTGCGCAGCTTGCGGCCACGTTAAACAACCAGCTAAAAACGCCGCCCGGGGTGTTTTAGCCTCGGGCGTTTCGCCAGGAGGACCCCATGCCCAACCTTCGAGATCTGATCGCCGACGGGAGGGTTCACGTCGTTGACGGCGCGATGGGCACGATGCTCTACGGGCGCGGCGTCTTCCTCAACGTCTGCTTCGACGAGCTGGCGGTGCGCCAGCCCGACCTGGTTCGCGAGATCCATCGCGAGTACCTGAAGGCCGGCGCCGAGGCGGTGGAGACCAACACCTTCGGCGCCAATCCCTTCAAGCTGGCCCACTACGGCCTCGCCTCGGAGACCGAGAAGCTCAACGCGGCCGCGGCCAGGGTCGCGCGCGAGGCGGTCGGCGACCGGGCCTCGGTGCTCGGCGCGATCGGCCCGCTCGGCGTCCGGGTGGAGCCCTTCGGCGAGACGGCGGTCGGCGAAGCCCGCGCCGCCTTCGCCCGCCAGGCCCAGGGGCTTCTCGAGGGCGGCGTCGACGGCTTCATCCTCGAGACTTTTTCCGACCTGAACGAGATCCAGGCGGCGATCGCGGGCGTCCGCTCGGTGAGCGACCTGCCAATCATCGCGCAGATGACGGTCGCGGAGGACGGGCGCACCGCCTACGGCACCCAGCCCGAGGTCTTTGGACCGGCCCTCGTCGCGGCCGGCGCCGACGTGGTCGGGGTGAACTGCTCGGTGGGCCCGCAGACCATGCTCGGCGTGGTGGAGTCGCTCGTCGGCGTGGTTTCCGTGCCGATCGCGGCGCAACCGAACGCCGGACTCCCTCGCGACGTCGGCGACCGCAAGATCTACATGGCGAGCCCCGAGTACATGGCCGAGTACGCTCGCCGGATGGTCGAGGCGGGCGCCAAGTTCGTGGGGGGCTGCTGCGGGACGACGCCGGACCACATCAAGGCGATCGTGAGCTTCGTGCAGTCGGTCTCGCCCCGGCGTCACATCGTGATCGACGAGCCCGACCGCGACGAGCCGGCGGGCGTCGATCCGGTGCCGCTCGCCCAGCGCTCCCGCTATGGCGGCAAGCTCGCCCGCGGCGAGTTCATCACCACCGTGGAGATCGTGCCCCCGCGGGGCACCGATCCGACCCCGATGCTGGACCAGTGCCGCGCCCTCAAGTACGCCGGGGTCGACGCGGTGAACGTGCCCGACGGGCCGCGGGCGCAGAGTCGAATGGGCGCGCTGCTCTCCGGGCTGATGATCGAGCGGGAGGTCGGGATCGAGGCGGTGGTCCACTACGCCTGTCGGGACCGCAATCTGCTCGGGATGCTCTCCGACCTGCTCGGCGCGGCGGCGGCCGGCCTCCGCAACCTGCTCCTGGTCACCGGCGATCCGCCCAAGATGGGACCCTACCCCGACGCGACCGCGGTCTTCGACATCGACGCCATCGGTCTCACCAACCTGGTGGCGCGGCTCAACCGCGGTCTCGACCCCGGCAAGAATCCCATCGGCGCGCCGACCAAGTTCGCGATCGGCGTCGGGGTGAATCCGGCCGCGGTCGACCCCGACCGCGAGCTCCGCCGGTTCGCCTGGAAGGTCGAAGCGGGGGCGGAGTTTGCGATCACCCAGCCGGTGTTCGACATCGCCCAGCTGGACCACTTCCTGGCCACCGTCGAAGCGTTCCGGGTGCCGATCATCGCCGGGATCTGGCCCCTGGTCTCGCTCCGGAATGCGGAGTTCCTCGCCAACGAAGTGCCCGGCGTCACCGTGCCCGACGCGGTGCTCGATCGGATGCGCCGCGCGAGCGACCGGGGCAAGGAAGCGGCGCTCGCCGAGGGCGTCACCATCGCGCGGGAGATGTTGACCGCGGTGCGGAGCCGGGTTCAGGGGGCGCAGGTCTCCGCGCCGCTCGGCCGGGTGCCGGTGGCGCTCGACGTGCTCGCGGCCGGAGGGTGACCGCGGCGCCGGCGCGGGTCGTGTCGCTGGTGCCGGCAGCCACCGAGATGGTGGTGACCCTGGGCGCCGAGGCCCGCCTGGTCGGGATCTCGCACGAGTGCGACTATCCGCCACGACTCTCGCGGCTCCCCAGGGTCACCAGCACACCGATCGACCCCACCCGCGACGGCGCCACGATCGACCAGGCGGTGCGCGACGCGCTGGCGGCCGGGACGCCGCTCTTCGCGGTCGACGCGGACCGGCTCGCCGCGCTCCGACCCGACCTGGTGCTGACCCAGGCGGTCTGTCAGGTCTGCGCCGTGGCGGAAGGCTCCGTCGTCGACCTGGCCGCCGCCCTTGATCCCAAGCCGATGGTGGTTTCGCTCGGCGCGAGGACGCGCGACGGGATCTTCGAGGACCTCGTGGCCGTAGGCACGGCGCTCGACCTGGCGGCCGACGCGGAGGAGCTGGTGGCCGGTCTCCGCTATCGGATCGATCGGGTGAAAGCGGAGCCGATCGAGGTCCGCCCGCGGGTCGTCGCGATCGAGTGGCTCGAGCCGCTCTTCCTGGCGGGCCACTGGGTGGCGGAGATGATCGAGGCGGCGGGCGGCAAGGACGTCGGCGCCAGCCCGGGCGAACATTCGCGGGAGCGAGCCTGGTCGGAGGTCGCGGCGCTCGAGCCCGAGGTGGTGTTCGTGGCGCTCTGCGGCTTCGACGCCGATCGGAGCGCCGCGGAGTGGCGCCGCTTCGTCGGCGGCGGGTCGACAGCCGCCGAAGCCGCGCGAGGGTTGGGGCACCAGGTCTACGCCCTCGATGGCAACGGGCACGTGTCACGGCCCGGGCCGCGGGTGGTGGACGGCATCGAAGCGATGGCCGCCGCCCTCCGGGGCCGCCGCGACGGGTCGGTTCGAGTCCTGAGCTGAACCGGGCCGGCTGGACGGTGCAACGTCCGGCCCGCGGATCCCGTCTAAAGAGGTCACGGGGCCCAGCCCCGGAAGCGTCTCGCCAAAGACAACCCTCGGCTCCGAGGAAAACGGATGGGCCGACCCATCGACCGGTTTGCCGCTCTCGCCGCGGTCTGCCTTGCGGCCGGGTGTGTGCAACCGCTCAAGCTGGCACGCGACGACTCCGCGACCGTGCTGGCTCACCAACTGATCGACGCGCCCGACCCCCGGGCGCCGGGCCCGCTCGCGGTGAAGCACCTCTATTACGGCAGCGGCAACGACAGACATCGGGCGGAGTTTCGGGACTCGCTGACGCTCGAAACCCGGACGGTCGACGGCAGCAAGCTGGCCCGGGCGCCGACGCCCGCGATCGGCAAGTCCCGGCGGAAGTACTGGGGCTTCGGCTTCGACAAGCTGCCCGTGAACGGGCGGGTCTGGTATCCCGACGGGCCGGGGCCCTATCCGCTGGTCCTCGTGGTCCACGGCAACCACGACATGACGGATTTCTCCGACCCGGGCTACGAGTACCTCGGTCGTCATCTCGCGAGCCGGGGCTACATCCTGGCGTCGGTGGACGAGAACTTCCTGAACGGCAACCTCCGCGGCGAGAACGACGCCCGGGGCTGGATGCTGCTCAAGCACCTCGAGGCCTGGCGGGGCTTCAACGACTCGAGCAACAGCCCGTTCCATCACAAGGTCGACCTCGGCAAGATCGCGCTGATGGGGCACAGCCGGGGCGGCGAGGCCGTCGCGGTGGCCGGCGCCTTCAATCGGCTCCGTCACTATCCGGACGACGCCACCGTCGAGTTCGACCACGGGTTCGCGATCAAGGGCCTGGTGGCGATCGCGCCGATCGACGGGCAGTACGAGCCCGCCGAGGTGCCCACGCCCCTCGAGAACGTCAACTATCTGGTGATCCACGGGTCCCACGACGGCGACGTCTCCGCCTTCTCGGGCCTTCGTCAGTATCAGCGGATCGAGTTCACCGACGGCGGCGAGTGGTTCAAGAGCGCGATCTGGATGTACCGGGCCAACCACGGCCAGTGGAACACGGTCTGGGGCAACCAAGACAACGGGCCGCGGAGCGCCCGCTATCTCGATCTTCGCGGCCTGATCGGCCCCGAGGAGCAGCGCCGGTTCGCGCTGGTGGTGATCACCGGGTTCCTGGAAGCCGCGCTCAGGGGCAACAAGGCCTATCTGCCGTTGTTCGCCGACCACCGCGTGGCCGGCGGCTGGCTGCCGAAGACCAGGTACGTGACCCGTTTCCAGGAGTCGGGCTACCGGGCGCTCGCGAGCTACGACGAGGACGTCGACGTCACCACCGGCAGCCGGCCCGGCGTCACCCTCGAGGGCGACAGCCTCGCCACCTGGCGCGAGGGGCAGGTCCCGCTCCGCTGGCGGAATACCGAGGCCGGTCACGGCGCCGTCTGGCTCGGGTGGAACAACCGGATCGCCGGCGACGACACCACCAAGCGCGGTCGGCCGGCGGCGTACCGGATCGGGATCCCGGACTCGCTCCGCGCGGCCTGGGCGGTGGGGCAACAGTCGGCGGTGGTCCTTTCGCTGACGCCAACCACGGCGGTTCCGGCTCCGCGCAAGCCGAAGGCGGACAGCGCCGCGAAGGACAGCACCACGAAGCAGGCGGAGAAGAAGCCGCCCGCGCCCAAGGCCAAGCCTGAGGACCTCGACTCGATGCCGGTGGACCTCTCGATCGAAGCCCGAGACGCCGGCGGCACCGTCGCGCGCATCTCCCTCGGCCGCTATGGCGCGATCCGCCGGGTTCCGGAGGTGACGGTCCAGCGCCGGAAGGGGCAGGACAAGTCGGGCTTCGCGTCGCTCCGCGAGCTGGTGCTCCAGACCTACGTGATCCCGCTCGCCGACTTCGCCCGGGCCGCACCCGGGTTCCGACCCGAGCGGCTCGCCTCGATCGCGCTGGTCTTCGATCGCACCGAGGCCGGCACCGTGGTCGTCACCGACATCGGACTGAGCCGGCCCGACCCGGCCTTCTTCGCCCCCAAGCCATGAGACTTTCCACTTCCCTCCCCTCGGTGCTCGTGACCGTGCTGGCGGCGGGCCCGCTCTCCGCCCAATCCGGCGGCGGCGTGACGCTCCAGCTCCCGCCCACCGCGCTGGCCGCCGCTCGTGGAGACGCCCAGGTCGTCGGCGGCAGCGTCGACGCGATGCTCGCCAATCCCGCGCGCACCGGCGTCAGCAGGGGCGTCACCATCTCGCTCGGGCGGTTCGCCGGTGCGAGCACCCAGGGCACGCTCGCCACCTCGACGGCGCTCGGGCCGGTGAGCGTCGGCTTCTTCGCCAGCTGGCTCGACTTTGGAAGCGACGGGGTGGTGCCCCGGATCGCGGACCTCACCGTCCGCGGCCCGGTGGACGCGTCGAGCCTGGTCGCCGGCACCGCGCTCGCGATGAACCTGCTCGGCTTCCGACTGGGAGCGGCGCTCTCCTACGGCGAAGATCGTCTGCCGGGCGGCCGGGTGAGCGCGGCGCTCTACGACTTCGGGGTCTCCAGAACGGTCGCCGGTCTTCAGGTCGGTCTCGCCGTGCAGCACCTGGGCTCCGACTTCGAGATCGGCGCGGTGCGCCGCGAGCTGCCGACCCGGGTGAGCCTTGGGGTGCGGCCGCGGGTTACCCGCATCGGGGCCTTCCTCGACCTCAACCTGGCGGCCGGCCTCGCGCGGGAGCGTGGGGGCAGGATCACGCCTTCCGCGGTGGCCGAGCTCACCTACGAGCCCGTTCAGGGTTGGACCGGCACCGTGCGACTCGGCGCCCGCCGGGTCGACGGGTCGGGCGACCCGGCGCTGCAGCCGATCGTGGTGGGCGGCTCGCTCGGCCTCGACCGATTCGCGCTCGACTACGCCTTCGAGAGCTACCGCGGCACTGGAGCGGTCCACCGGATCGGGATTCGGATCGAGTAGGGTCTATCCGCGGGGTCGGGCGGCCGCGTAGCTTCCTCCATCCCGACCACGAGGCTTCGATGACGCGCAGGGTCTCTCTTGGCCGGCAGCACGGCCGGCTCGCCTACGAGACGGCGGCCGGCTGGGCCGATCGCGAGTCCAACCAGGCGATGCGGCCCGAGACGATCTTCCGGATCGCGTCGCAGACCAAGGCGCTCACCAGCGTGGCGGTGATGCAGCTGGTGGAAGCGGGCAAGCTGACGCTCAACGACCGGGTCTCCCGCTACCTGCCGAGCTTCGAGCGGACCACCGTGGCCACCGTGACGGACACGGGCGTCGCAATCCTCCCGGCCAAGCGCGCGATCACCATCAAGGACCTGCTCACCCACACCGCGGGGATCTCGTACGGAACCGAGCGCCAGGTGGCCGAGGCGTATCGGGCCAAGGGTCTCGGTCCGGCCGCGGGGTTCGGCTGGTACACGGCCGACAAGGACGAGCCGATCTGCGAGACGATGGAGCGGCTGGGCACGCTGCCTTTCGTTCACCAGCCCGGCGAGGCCTGGGTCTACGGCTACAACACGGACATCCTGGGCTGCGTCGTGGAGCGGGCCTCGGGCATGCCGCTCGACGTCTACTTCGAGCGGCACATCACGGGCCCGCTCGGGATGCGCGACACCCACTTCTTCCTCCCACCCCCCGATCGTGAGCGGCTGGCGGCCGTCTACTCGGTCGGATCGAACGGGAAGCTCGCCCGGGCGGCCGAGGGAGCCCGCGGGCAGGGTCACTACGTCGAGGGACCGCGGCGGAGCTTCGCGGGCGGCGCCGGGCTGCTCTCCACCGCACGTGATTACGGTCGGCTCCTGGAGGCGCTCGCGAACGGAGGCTCGCTCGACGGGGCCCAGATCCTCTCGCCCCGAAGCGTCGAGCTGATGATCTCGAACCAGAGCGGGACCCTCTTTCCGGGCGAGGGCAGTGGCTTCGGGCTCGGCTTTCAGGTCACCGAGCGGATGGGCGCGGGTGGCGGGTTCTCGTCGCCGGGGAGCTTCGCCTGGGGCGGCGCCTATCACTCGAGCTATCTGGTGGATCCGGCGCTCGACCTGATCATCCTGGTGATGACCCAGCACCTGCCGGCCCCCGGGCTCGATCTCACCAACCGGATCCAGACCATGGTCTACGGCGCGCTCGAGGTCCGGCCCTGAAAGACGACCGGCGCCTCGTCGAGAGGCGCCGGTCGAAAACGGCCAGGTCAGAGCTCAGCGCTGTCGGGGACGAGGCCGACCCCAGTCCTCCTCGTCGTGCCGACGGTCGTCGTGGCCCGGACCGTGGTCGTCGCGGTCCTGCGGCGAGAGCGCGCGGGCCGCCTCCACCAGTCGGATGAACTCACCGCGGTAGCCGTCCGGGTCGTCGCCCTTGGCGCCGCGGGCCAGCGCGATCACCTGCCGCCAGCTCAGCTCGCCCTTGTGCTCGGAGTCGCGGAGCAGCATCCCGAAGCCCGCCACCGCCGAGGCGAACCGGAAGTCGGCGGAGACCCCCTCGTCCTCGGCGCGGACCACGCGCTCGAGCAGCCGGCTCCGCGAGGCGTCCGGATCCTTGTAGCGAATCTTGACCGTGAGCCAGTCGCCGCTCGGCCCGCGGACCTCGCGCCGCTGCTGGTACTTGAGCGGATCGACTCGGGGGCGGTCGTCGCGCTCGACGCCGACCGGCACGACCTCGTAGAGCGCGGTCACCGAGTGGCCGGCGCCCAGGTCTCCGGCGTCCTTGCGGTCGTCGTTGAAGTCCTCGTCGTTGAGCTTGCGGTTCTCGTAGCCCACCAGGCGATACGAGGCCACCCGCGCCGGGTTGAACTCGACCTGCAGCTTCACGTCCTTGGCCACGGTGAGCAGGGTGGAGCCCAGCTCCTGGACGAAGACCTTCTTGGCCTCGAGCAGGTCGTCGATGTAGGCGTAGTGCCCGTTCCCCTTGTCGGCCAGGAGCTCCATCTTCGAGTCCTTCAAGTTGCCGGTGCCGAAGCCCAGCACGGTGAGCGAGACGCCGTCCCGCCGCCGCTCCTCGATCAGCCGGATCAGGCCGCCCTCGCTCGAGACGCCGACGTTGAAGTCGCCGTCGGTGGCGAGGATCACGCGGTTGTTGCCGCCCCGGATGAAGTGCTCCCGCGCGGTCTGATAGGCGAGCTGGATGCCCGCCCCCCCGGCGGTGGAGCCGCCCGCCTGGAGCCGCTCGAGCGCGTCGAGGATCCGGTCCTTGTGCCGGCCCGAGGTCGACGGCAGCACCAGACCGGCGGCGCCGGCGTAGACCACGATGGCGACCCGGTCCTCGTCGCGGAGCTCGTTGACCAGCAGCCGAAACGCCTTCTTGACCAGGGGCAGCTTGTCGGGCGTGCCCATCGAGCCGCTCACGTCGAGGAGGAAGACCAGGTTGTTGGGCGGCAGGTCGCGCATCTCGATCCGGCGGCTCTGGAGGCCGATCAGGACCAGCTTGTGATCGGGCGCCCAGGGCGCGTCGCCGAGCTCGGTGGTGACCGTGAAGGGATCGCGGCCCCGCGGCTCGGGATAGTCGTAGCGGAAGTAGTTGATCAGCTCCTCGATCCGGACCGCGTCGGCCGGCGGCAGGCTGCCGTCGGTGATGAAGCGGCGGACGTTGCTGTAGCTGGCCGCGTCGACGTCGATCGAGAAGGTGCTGAGCGGCGCCACCTTGGGCGAGCGCCAGTCGTTCTCGACAATGTGCTTGTAGTCTTCGGTGTTGAACCGCTGGCGACCGATCGCGCCGGCCGCCATCGAGGGCGACGGAGCGACCGCTCTGACCTGGATGCGATCGCGCTCGCGGCGGGACTCGTCGGCGACTTTCGACTCGGTCTCCGGCGAGGCGGCCGGCCGCAGCACGAAGTCCGCGCGCACGACCTGACCCTCGCGCACCTCCAGCAGCCTTCTCGCGGGCGCGAAGCCGACCGCTCTGACCGCCACGGCGGCCCGACCGATCGCCACGCCCGCGAGGCGATAGCGGCCGTCCGAGCCGGAGAGCGCGGACACGCCACCCGCCTCTTCGATCACTCGGGCGCCGGCCACGGGGGCGCCGCGGTCGTCCTTGATGGTTCCTTCGATGGTGCCGGTCTGGATCGTCGACCGGACGGCGGGGGTGGCGCCCATCAAGAGCCCACCAGTCAGCAGGGCCAGCGCACGCGCGAACATCTCGGTTTCCTCCGTGGTTTGGTGCGGGAGATGCACCGCCCTGGCGGCGATGCACAGCCCGCGCGGAGAGTGATCCGCGGCGCGGACCGGGAAGGGACCTTCAAACTGTTGGCGTTATGCGACTTGAGGGTCTATTCCACGGCGGGTAACTTCCCCCGGCTCCCGGCGGCCCCGATCGGGCCCCGCCGGGCCGCCACGCGATTCGCCGGACGTTCAGCCTTACCGGAGACACGATGCCAGACACGATCGCCCCCGCGCAGCCGCTCTCGGTCCTCTCGGAAGAGGAGCAGCTGTTTCGCGACACCGTTCGGGAATTCGCCGAGACCGAGGTCAAGCCGCACGTGCTGGAGATGGACGAGGCGGCGGCCTTTCGCTCGGACCTGATCGAGAAGTTCTTCGAGCTGGGCCTGATGGGAATCGAGGTGCCGGAGCAGTGGGGCGGCGCCGACGGGACGATCTTCCTCGCCACCCTGGCGATCGAGGAGCTGGCCCGGGTCGACGCCTCGGCGGCGATCTACGTCGACGTCCACAACACCCTGGTCAACAACGCCCTGCTCCGCTGGGGCACCGAGGAGCAGAAGAGCCGGCTCTTCCCGCGGATGACGACCGGCCTGCTCGGCGCCTACGCGCTCTCGGAGCCGGGCAGCGGGAGCGACGCCTTCGCGCTCCAGTGCAAGGCCGAGGACCAGGGCGACCACTGGTCGCTCACCGGCCGGAAGCTGTGGATCACCAACGGCGCCGAGGCCAAGATCTTCATCGTCTTCGCCAACACCGACTTCTCCAAGGGCTACAAGGGCATCACCGGGTTCCTGGTCGAGCGCGACTTCCCCGGCTTCACGGTCGGGAAGAAGGAGAACAAGCTCGGGATCCGGGCCTCGAGCACCTGCGAGCTGGTGCTGGAGGAGTGCCGGGTGCCGAAGGAGAACGTGCTGGGCCCGATCGGCCAGGGCTACAAGGTGGCGATCGAGACGCTCAACGAAGGCCGGATCGGGATCGGGGCGCAGATGATCGGGGTCGCGCAGGGGGCGCTCGACGCCGCGGTCCAGTTCACCAAGGAGCGGAAGCAGTTCGGGAAGGCGATCGCCGACTTCCAGGGGGTCCAGTTCCAGCTGGCCCAGATGAGAGCGGAGCTCGAGGCCGCCCGGCTCTGTGTCTACAACGCCGCCCGGCTCAAGGATGCCGGCCGGCCGTTCGTGGACGAGGCGGCCATCGCCAAGCTGTTCGGCTCCCAGGTGGCCAACCGGGTCGCGGGCCAGTCGCTCGAGCTGTTCGGGGGCTACGGCTACTCCAAGGAGTACCCGGCCGAGAAGTTCTACCGGGATGCCAAGATTGGCACGATTTATGAGGGCACCAGTAACATGCAACTCCAGACCCTCGCGAAGTCGATGCTGCGGTAGCACCCGGAAACGGTCGCCCTGGGACCCTCGTAGTAACCGGAGTCGATGAAGCCCCTCCTGCGCTCCCTCGCCGCATCCAGTGCGCTGGTCGCCGCCGCCGTTCCGGCGGCGGCGCAGCGCGCGAAGACGCCGGAGCCCGCGCTCCAGGAGCAACTTGACGACTGGTTCCGGACCGCGGTCCGCCGCGCCCCGGGGGAGTGGGGCATCGCGGTGGCCGACCACCAGGGCCGGCTGCTCTGGGCGGTGGAGCCCACCAAGCCGATGATTCCGGCCTCGACGGTGAAGCTGCTCACGACGGGCTACGCGAGGAGCGTCCTGGGAGCCGACGCCCGCCGCTCGACCCGGGTGCTGGGCGACGGGCGGGTGGACGCCGAGACCGGCGCCTGGCTGGGCACCTGGGCGCTCGAGATCAACGGCGACCCCACGCTGGAGCGGGCCGAAGACGGTCCCCGGCTCTCCGATCTCGCCGCGCAGCTGCGCGACCGGGGCATCGTCCAGCTGACCGGTCCCCTCACTCTGGTGAGCGCGATCGGCCTCGCCGAGGCGGGCTGGCCCGACCGTTGGGAGCGGCGGCACCGGGGCCGGATCTTCGCGCCGCTGATCGGCAATCTCACCGTCAACAGCAATCTGATCACCGTGAGCGTGGCACCCGCCGCGAAGATCGGCGCGCGCGCGGTGCTGGTCGGCGCCGCGCCGGAAGGGGTCGGCCAGCTGGTGACGGTGACGGCCAAGACCGTGGCCGGGCGGCGCAATCGGCTCCGGCTGATCGATCGGGGCGGTCGCTACGTGATTTCGGGCACGATCGGGAACCGGGCCGGCACCCGCTCGCTCGCCCGGGCCAGCTCGGACCCGAAGGCGCTGCTCGAGGCCGCCTGGGCCGCGGCACTCGCGAAGGTGGGGATCGAGTGGGTGCACTCGCCGGCGATGAGCACGGCCGAGCATCGCGCGCCCGTGGTGCTGGCCGAAGTCCGGTCGCCGATCTTCGACTCGGTGGCGGCCGAGATCAATCGGCGGAGCAGCAACGTGGGCGCGGAGCTCTTGCTCCGCTGGGCCGCCGCGGGCGACTCGGCACCGGCCGAGCGGCTCACGGCGCACGTCCGGCAGATCACCGGCGACTACGACGGGGTGAGCCTGGTGGACGGCAGCGGGCTCTCCTCGGAGAATCGGGTCGCGCCGATCACGTTCGTGTCCTATATGGCGCGCTTCCCGCTCGCGCCCGGCGGCCGGAACTTCCCCGTCCTGCTCCCGCCGAACGGCGCCGGCACGCTCTCCCGTCTGGGCAGCAGCCTCCCCGAGCGCGGCGTGATCCGCGCCAAGACCGGCACCCTGGGCAACGTCGCCTCGCTGGTCGGCTATCTCGGCCGCCAGGACGGCGTCCTGCTGGTCTCGGTGATCTACAACGGCACGCGGGTCTGGGACGCCCGGCAGGCGGAGTACGACCTGTTCCGCCGGCTGGGCGCCGAGGGGGTGGTGATCCCGGGCGACTCGCTGGAGTCGTCGCTGGGCAGCGACCCCGAGCGTTAGGCTCCCTCGGGCGGTTCCGCCGGCACCGGGCCGTCGGTCGGCAGCTCGTCCTCCCACAGCGCGAAGACATTCCCCTCCGGACCGGCGATCATCGCCATGATGCCCCAGGACATCTGAGTGGGCTCCGAGAGAAACTTGACGCCCCGCTCGTGGAGCTCGCCGCAGAAGTGGAGCAGCCCCGGCGCATAGAGGGTGATCCCGGTGTGCCGGCCGACCAGCGACTTGGCGTCGGCGTGGGTGGCCGGGTGCACGCCGATGTGGGCCGGCTCCAGGAAAAACTCCCCGCCGAAGGATCCCTCTTTCGACACGGTGAGGCCGAGCGTGTCGCGGTAGAACTCCATCGCCCGCTCGAGGTCGGTGACGAAGATGGCGATCGAGTGGACGTGCGCGATGGGCATGGGCGTTGACGCTCTCCGGGTGAAGTAGCGGGCTACGGACGGGCGCGGAAGGCCGCCGCGAAGTTGCGGCGCATCCCGGCGAGACCGGGCCGCTCGAGCGGGGTATCGCCGAAGCGACGGGTGAACTCGGGCTCGGTCATTCGGGCGAAGAAATCGGGGTCCTCGCGATCGATCGCCAGGCGATCGTGGTACGCGGGGTTGGCGGTCGGCCGGGCGAACTTCTCGTTCCAGGGACAGACGTCGTTGCAGATGTCGCACCCGAAGGCCCAGCCCTCGAACCGGCCGGCCAGCTCCTCGGGAATCGGGCCCCTGGCCTCGATGGTGAGGTAGGAGATGCACCGGGTGGCGTCGAGCACCCGCGGCGCCACGAAGGCCTCGGTCGGGCAGGCCTCGAGGCAGCGGGTGCAGCTGCCGCAGTGATCGGTCTCCACCGAGGGCGCCGCGGGCAGAGCGAGATCCGAGAATACCGCGCCGATGAAGAAGAAGGAGCCCGCGTCACGGCGGATCAGCATCCCGTTCTTGCCGATCCAGCCGAGGCCGGCGCGCTCCGCCAGCTCCCGCTCGGGAACCGGCCCGGCGTCCGCGAACACCCGGGTGACGCCGGCTCCCTCGCCGCGCAGCGCCGAGGCCAGGCCTTCGAGCCGCCCGGTCAGCTCGGCATGGTAGTCCCGACCGAGGGCGTACTTGGCCACCTTGACGCCGGGACGGTCCGCGGGCGGCGGGAGGTAGTTGTCGAGCACCATCACCGCGGTGCGCGCGCCGGGCACGATCTCGGCGGGTTGCTTCCGCTTCCGGGCCTGGCGGTGGAGATAGCGCATGGTGCCGCCGTAGCCCCGGGCGAGCCAGTCGTCGAGCGCCTCCGCGCGGCGGCTCGGGGCCAGATCGGCGACGCCCCAGGCGAGAAATCCGAGCTCGGCGACCTTGGCGTCGAGCCGGTCGATGAGTGCCGTCATCAGGTCGACGCGCCGCCGGGGCGCCAGGACCCGGTGATCAGGCGCGCGCCGCGCCGGAGCGTGACGTACGACCAGGCCCACTCGATCAGCACCAGCACCCGGTTGCGGAAGCCGATCAGGAAGAAGATGTGGACGAAGATCCAGAGCAGCCACGCGACGAAGCCGCCCGCCCGGATCCGCCCCAGATCGGCGACGGCGCGCCCCCGTCCGATCACCGCGAGCTGACCCTTGTCCCGGTATCGGAAAGGGGGCCGCATCGGCGCGGGCTTGCGACCGGCCTCGGCCCGGATCAACCCGCCGACGTAGCGGCCCATCTGCATCGCCGCCGGGCAGATGCCCGGCAGCGCCTCGAAGCCGGGCTGGTGCGCGTAGCAGGCCGCGTCCCCGAGGACGAAGATCTCGGGGTGGCCGGCCACCGAGCAGTCGGCCTCGACCAGGGCGCGGCCCTGGCGGTCGACCGGTCCGCCGATCGAGCGGATCAGCGGGCTCGCGACGTTGCCCGCCGCCCAGATCACGGTATCGGCGGGGATCCGCCAATCGGCGGCGGTGACGAAGCCCTCGGCGATGTCGGTGACCATGGTCTCGGTGCGCACGTCGACCCCGAGTCCGCGGAGGGAGTCCTTGGCTCTCTGGCTGAGCGCCGGAGGATAGGAGGGCAGCAGCCTCGGGCCGCCCTCGAGCAGCATCACGGTCGCGTCGCGGGGGTCGATCCGGCGGAAGTCGCGGTCGAGCGCCTTCTGGCGGATCTCGGCGAGCGCCCCGGCCAGCTCCACGCCGGTGGGCCCACCCCCGATCACGACGAAGGTCAGGTGCCGCTGCCGGACGACGGGGTCCTTCTCGCGCTCGGCCCGCTCGAAGGCGAGCAGCACCCGACGCCGGATCTCGAAGGCGTCCTCGAGGCTCTTCAAGCCCGGCGCGCGCTCCTCCCATTGATCCCGTCCGAAATAGGAATGCCGGGCGCCGGTGGCGACCACCAGGTAGTCGTAGGGGACGGCGGCGCCGTCGGCGAGCTTGACGGTACGGGCGGCCGGATCGACCGCGGTCGCCTCGGCGAGGAGGACCTCCACGTTCTTCGCGTGGCGGAGCACCGAGCGGATCGGGGAGGCGATCTGCTCGGGCGAGAGGGCCGCCGTGGCGATCTGATAGAGGAGGGGCTGAAAGAGGTGGTGGTTGTTGCGGTCGATCACCAGCACGTCCACGGCGGCGTTGGCGAGCCGCTTGGCCACGTGGAGGCCGGCGAAGCCGCCGCCCAGGACGACCACCTTCGGGCGGGCGCTCACAGTCCCATCGTCTGGCGGCGCCAGCGGGCGAAGCGGATCACGTCCTCGAGCGGCGGGACGGCGCGCTCGTCGCCGTAGGCGGTGTACATCCGCCAGCGCAGATAGGTCGGGTCCGGGAGCGGGAGGAACGGCGCCACCCTCCACCAGCGGCGCCGGCGAAAGGCCCAGCCCGTCTTGAGGAGGTCGAGGGCCAGCCGCGGGTTCACCAGGCCGCGGACGGCGAGACGAGCCGCGAGGCCGGCCCAGGATCCGTGACTTTGCTGTTCCGGCATCGGGGAAACTTAGAGACACCGCTTATTATTCGCCCCTTCCAAGAACCGAACGGATCGACGAGTGGACGACCGACGGATACACCACAGCGCCGGGCCGGCGGGCCCGACCGCCGACGAGCTGCTCTTCGACAAGTCCGTTCCGCCGGAGCGGCCCGACGCCTTCCGGAAGACCGATCCGTGGCGGGTGCTCCGGATCATGGGCGAGTTCGTCGAGGGCTTCGAGCGCCTCGGCGACGTTCAGGACGCGGTGACCGTGATCGGCTCGGCCCGGACCTCGGAGGCCGACCCCTTCTATCAGACCGCGGTGGAGACCTGTCGTCGCCTGGCCCAAGCCGGGTTCCCGGTGATCACCGGAGGCGGTCCTGGAGTGATGGAGGCGGGCAACAAAGGGGCGGTCGAGGGCAACGGGCTCTCGATCGGCGCCAACATCGAGCTGCCCCACGAGCAGGACACCAACCGCTACGTCCGGCGGAAGATGTTTTTCCGCTTCTTCTTCGTGCGGAAGACCATGCTGGCCAAGTACTCCCGGGCGCTGGTGGCGTTTCCGGGCGGCTACGGGACCCTGGACGAGCTGTTCGAGTTCCTGACCCTGGTCCAGACGGGGAAGATGCCGCCGATCCCGATCGTGCTGGTGGGCCGGGCCTTCTGGCGCCCGCTGGTGGGCTGGCTCCGGGAGACGGTGCTGGCCGAAGGCAAGATCGACCAGGCGGACCTCGAGATGTTCCAGGTGGTGGACACGCCGGAGGCGGTGGTCGAGGCGATCGTCGGGCGACGAAAGCCGAGTTCCGCCTAACGCGAGCGGCGGGCTAACTTCCCCGCCCGCGCGGCCGGGCGCTCTCCCGGCCGATCGACTCCCACTCGAGCCAGAGAGGTCGTTCGATGGCCGCCACGCCCTCGAGATCCCATCTCAGCGGCAAGCGCATCCGCCCGAATCCGATCAGCGGCCAGGAGAGCGCCGCCGATCTGATCGACAACGCCTTCCTGGCTTACAACGCCGGGCGGCTGCGAGAGGCCTGCCAGCTCTTCTCCGGGCGGATGCTCGAGCCGGAGGTGACGGTGGGCATGAGCCTGACCGGCGCGATGACCCCGGCCGGGCTCGGGATGAGCACCATCATCCCGCTGCTCGAGGCCGGCTTCGTCGACTGGATCGTCTCGACGGGGGCCAATCTCTATCACGACGCCCATTTCGCCCTGGGGCTCTCGCTCCATCAGGGCAGTCCGTTCGCCAACGACGTCGAGCTTCGGGACAAGGGGGTGGTCCGGATCTACGACGTGTTCTTCGATTACTCGGTGCTGCTGGCCACCGACCTCTTCATTCGGGAGGTGTCGCAGCTGCCGGAGTTCCAGCGGCCGATGAGCAGCGCGGAGTATCACTATCTGCTGGGCGGGTACCTCCGGCAGCGCGAAGAGGCGCTCGGGATCACGGGCCGCTCGCTCCTGAGCGTGGCGCACGAGCTGGCGGTGCCGATCTACACCAGCTCCCCCGGCGACAGCTCGATCGGGATGAACGTGGCCGAGCTCTCGCTCAACGGGAACGCGCTCCGCTTCAACGTGAGCGCCGACGTGAACGAGACCACCGCGATCGTGCTCGACGCCAAGCGGAGCGGCGGGAAGAGCGCGGCGCTGATCGTGGGGGGCGGGAGCCCCAAGAACTTCATCCTCCAGACCGAGCCGCAGATCCAGGAGGTGCTCGGGATCGACGAGCGGGGGCACGACTACTTCCTCCAGCTGACCGACGCCCGACCCGACACGGGCGGGCTCTCGGGCGCGACGCCCGGCGAGGCGGTGAGTTGGGGCAAGATCGATCCCGACATGCTGCCCGGCACGGTGGTCTGCTACACCGACACCACGATCGGGCTGCCGCTGCTCACCGCGCATGCGCTGGCCCGCCGGGAGCGGCGCCCGCCCAAGCGGCTCTACGAGCGGCGGGAGGCGATGATGCACCGGCTGGTGATGGAGTACCGGGCGGCTCGCGAGTTCCGGGACAACCGGGCGCAAGAAGCGAAGTCCGTCGGCGGCACGTGACCGAGGAGCCCAAGCCGAGGACCCGGCCGCCCGGCGCGGCCTACGCGCTCGCCATCCTGACGGCGACGAATCTCCTCAATTATCTCGAGCGCAACGCGATCTTCGCGGTGTTCGAGCCGATCAAGCGCGATCTCGGCCTGACCGACGCCGAGCTCGGCTGGCTCGGCACCGCCTACGTCCTGGTCTTCTCGCTCGCCGCCCTGCCGCTCGGCCTCCTGGGCGACCTCCGCTCCCGGCGCGCCGTGATCGCGGGCGGGATCGTGGCCTGGAGCGTCGGGACCGCGCTCTCCGGCCTGGCGCTCGGCTTCGGGTCGATGTTCGCGGCGCGGGCCTTGGTCGGCTTCGGCGGCGCGGCGGCGGCCGCGGCCTCGGCGTCGCTGGTGGCGGACTACTTCCCGGGAAAGGCCCGGGCCTTCGCGATGGGCGTGTTCATGGCGGGCCTGGCGGTCGGCGGGGTGCTCGGCATCATGGTGGCGGGCCAGCTCGAGCCGTTCTATGGCTGGAGGGTGACCTTCCTCGCGCTCGCGATTCCGGGATTCGGGCTCGCCGCGCTGGTGCTGCGCTTGGAGGACCCGGCCCGGCCACGACCCCTCAACATGCTCTGGCGCGAGCTCCGCGACTTGGGCGTTGGCGTGGGCTCGCTGGCCAAGGTGTCGGCGCCCTTGCTCCTCAGCGTGGGGCTCGGCAGCGTCGCCGCCTTTCTGCTGGACCGATTCATGGGCGCCGACTCCCACACCGACGGCGCCGCGTTCAGCGCCATCGTCGGCCTCGGCCTGGTCTGGAACATCCGGCTCTGGCGGAAGCGCTCGAGCCGGCTCGAAGGCGACGTCCCCGCGGACCCGGGCGACGAGATGGTCGACGCCGCGGTGGCCGACCTGGAGCGCGCCTTCGCCCTGGTGCTCCGAACCCCGACCCTGGTCTACGCTTTCGTCGGGGGCGCGCTGATCTCGTTCGGGATGAACGGGCTGGTGGCGTGGGCGCCGGTCTTCATCACCCGCACGCTCGCCTTGAGCACCGCCGAGGCCACCCGTTTGCTCGGCGTGGCCGGTCTGGTGGCCGGCACCGCCGGCACGCTCGCCGGCGGCTGGATCGCCGACCTGATCCGCAAGCGGATTCCCGAGGCCCGGGTGCTGGTGAGCGCGGCGGGTTTCGTCATCGGGGTCCCGATCGCGTTCTGGCTCCTCGGCACGAGGGACCCGGCGGTCTTCATGCCCCTCTTCTACGCCGGCTTCTTCTTCCTCACGCTCTACAACGGACCCCTCACCGCCACCGTGTTCGACGTGGTGCCGGCCCGAATCGGCACCACGGTGATGGGCGCCTATCTGCTCTTCATCCACGTGGCGGGCGACTCGATCGCGTTCCCCCTGGTCGGCAGTCTCTCCGACCGGTTCGGGCTGGCGCGCGCGATCTACCTGCTCCCCGCCGCGGCCCTGGTCGGCGGTCTGATCACCCTGCTCGCCGCCCGGACCGTGGTGCGCGACATCGCTCGCGCCGAACAGGCGCCCGCCGGCAGCTTGCCGGCCGCCCGGCCATGACATCCGAAACGAAGTCGGTGGGCACCCCGCTCGACCCCGGGGTCCCAGAGGCGAGGGGTGCGGGAGATCGAGGGTGTGCTCGCCGGCCTCGACGTCACGCGGCTCGTGGGTGGTGGATCGGCCCGATCCCCTGCACCGGGCACGGCATCCTCAGCGAGATCCGGAGGTCCGGAGGGCGTGGACCGAGTCTGACAGAGACCGTGCGGAACACTGCCCACCTGTGGCTTCGGCGCGGCACTATAAGCCCCTATAAGACAACGAGATAGCGGGACCCGCCCCGGAGGGCATAGCTTCTGCTCCGGAGACTGTCGCCATGGCTCCGCTCGCCCCCTCCGCCCCGGCTCATCCGGGGGACCTTCTGGTTCCCCGGCTGCCGGCGTCTCCTGGTGGGGCCGACCCGGTGGCGATCTCGACCTGGCATCTGGCCGTGTCGAGCCTGATCGGGAGCGTGATCCCCCACCAGCTCTTCGGCCTCTGGGTCTTTCCCGAGCACGGCGCGCCGGTGCTGTTGGGCCCCGAGGCCCTGGCCGAAGACCACCTCGCCGTTCCCACGCCCGAGCCCTTCCTCTCCCAGGACGAGCTGTTCGAGCTGGAGGAGACGCTCCGCCGGGCGTCCTACGCCTCGACGGTGGCCGTTCCGATTCACGGGGTGGAGCGGGACGTCGGGCTCGCGCTGGTGGGGACCTTCGACCCGGGCGCCTACGGACCGACCCAGGTTCGCCAGCTCCAGCAGCTCGCCGCCCAGCTCCACGCGACGCTCGATCCGTTGTCCCGGGCGATCCGAGGCAAAGCGGAGCCGAGCGCGATCGTCTGCCGGCCGAGCGAGGAGGACCTGCCCGAGGCGCTGCTCCGGACGGTGTCCGAGGCGCCGACGGGGGCGGAGCTGGTGCGGCGGCTCTCGGGCGTGCTCCACGGCCACCTCCCGCACGACCGGCTCGAGCTGCTCGCCTTCCAGAACGGGGGGAGCGCGGCGATTCCCCTGAGCGGGACCATGGCCCGGCGCCGCTGGGGGAGCCCGGTGCCGGGTTGGGGGGAGCTGGCGCGGGCGCTGGAGACGTCGTTAGGCAGCGAGGGCACGGTTTCGGTCGGCGCGCCCAACGGGCTCGCCTCCGCGCCGGCCTGGCCGACCGCGACCGCCGGCGCGCCGAAGATCCACTCGCTGCTCGCCGCTCGGCTCACGCTGGGCGACGAGCGGCTCGGGCTTCTGGTCTTCGGCCACGCGGGCGACGACGTCTATCGTCCGGTGGACGAAGAGCTGGCGGCGCGGGTGGCGCGGCTGGTGAGCCCGCGGGTGGCGGCGATCCGGCTGGAGGCGGAGGTCCAGACGCTCCGGGGCCAGCTGGAGGTGCTGCAGTCGCCGTCGCTGCCGGTGATCCGCGCGGCCGAGGCGCTCGCCGCGACCGCGCACCTGGGCGAGGCGCTCCATCGCTTCGCGACCGAGCTGGGCGAGATCGTCCCGCACGACCGGGTTCGCTATCGGCTGCGCTGGTCGGAGGGCGAGCTGGTGACCCTGCTGCCGGAAGGCATCCGTCCGCTCGCCGAGCTGGAGCGCGCGCCCGTGGCCGAGGATCCGGCGCGGGAGGTCCTGGACGGAGAGCGCGACTGGCTGCTCTACCCGAGCGAGGGCGGCGCGACCCTGGCGGTGGCGCTCAAGGTGGCCGAGCGGCGGATCGGGCTGCTGCTGCTGGAGGCGGCGTCGTTTCCGGCCGCGCGCGACACGGCGGCCGCGGTGCTGCCCTTCGCGGCGGTGCTGGCCCCGCACCTCGAGCTGGTCCGCCGCTCGGCGGTGGCGGCCGTCAGGTCTTCGGCGAGCGCACCGGCCCCGACACGGGGAGAATGAACCAGAAGGTGCTGCCCTGCCCCGGCACCGACTCCACCCCGACCGTTCCGCCGTGCAGCTCCACCAGCTGCTTCGCCAGTGACAATCCCAGGCCGGTGCCCTGCTCCCGGCGGCTGCTCGACGCGTCCAGCTGACTGAACGGCTGAAAGAGCCGGTCGAGGTGCTCGCGGGCGATGCCGATGCCGGTGTCGCGCACCGCCACCCAGACCGCGGGCCGGGTCTCCAACCGAACGACATCGCCGGCGCGCTCGGCCGGGATCGGGAGCGGCACAAGGGTGGCGACCGCCGAGACGGTGATGACCCCGCCCAGGCCGGTGAACTTCGAGGCGTTGGAGAGCAGGTTGAAGAGCACCTGGCGGACCTTCTCGGGGTCGACGACGACCTCGAGCGGCTCGGCGCCGACCTCGACCTCGGCGCGCTGGCGCTTGACCGAGCGGAGGCTGGCCGTGTCGGCCACCGCGTCCTCGATCACCCGGCGGAGGTCGATGGTTTCGAGCCGGGCCGTCATCCGACCCGCGTCGAGCTGGGAGAAGTCGAGGACGCCGTTGATCAGGCCGAGCAGGTGGCGGCCGTTCCGGGCGATCGACTCCAGATAGTCCTGCCGCTCCGCCGGCTCGAGCGACTCGCCGGCCATCAGCTCCGAGAATCCGATGATCGCGTTGAGCGGGGTGCGGAGCTCGTGGGACATGTGGGCGAGGAACTGTCCCTTGAGCCGAGTCGCCTCGACCAGCTCGCGGTTGCTCTCCAGGACGATGAGCTCCTTCCGGTGGGCGTCGTCGAGCAGGGCGACCCGGTCGAGGCCGAGGGCGGCCTGATCGGCGAGTGCGCGGAGCAGCATGCGGTCGAGGTCGGTGAAGCTGGCGGCCCCGCGCCGCCTGAAAGCGGCGAGGGCGCCGATGGTGGCGTGCCGCGCGGCGACGGGCACGAGCAACGCCACCCGGAGGTCGGCCGGCAGCGCGTCGACGGGGTGGCTCCGGGAATCGGCGTCCATGTCGTCCGTCGAAACGCCTTCTCCCTGGGACACGACCCAGCCGACCAGCGATCCGTCCACCGGCAGCAGGCGGCCGAGGATGGCCTCGGCGCGACCGTTCGCGGC
>JBFXAS010000002.1:0-85320 GCA_050184075.1 Gemmatimonadales bacterium | reverse complement strand
GGCCCAGAGCCAGTCCGCGGTGATCCCCCCGAAGAAGCGCTCGAGCAGCGCGCCGCGATGTCCGTAGAGGGTAATCGACGGCGCGAGGTTGAGCCGGGCATGGTTCTCCCGCTCGAGAAAGCCGCTCCGCGCGTGGAAATCGGGATCGATGCCGCGGGCGCTCGCGCGGAGGCCGAAGGTGCGGCCACTCCGCTCCAGCTCGAGCGACCAGGCGGGCGCGGTGCGCTGCTCGCCCTCGTGGCGGTCGACGCTTACGGCCGCGGCCGCGGAGAGCCGGTAGATCCCGCCGAAGAGGAAGCGTCCGTCAAGCAGGCCGACCCGGTTGGCGTTCCCGGCTTCCACCCGGTCGGTGTAGGCGAATCCGATCCTCGAGGATCGGCCGACGTCGCGCTGGACCCGCGCCAGGTTGAAGCGCGCGTTCTTGCCGCTCGGCGTGAAGTCGCCGTCGTCGATGGCCGAGAGCACGCCGAAGTTCGTCGCGCCGGCGCGGCCCGCGATCTTGGTCGCGAAGACGGGCGCCACGATCCGCCGGGTGTAGATCAGCGAAAACGGGGTGCTGAAGTACTCGATCCCGTCGAGAAAGAAGGGCCGCTTCTCCTGGAACAGGATCGCTCGCCGTGGATCGGGACTGATCTGGCTCGCGTCCGCCTCGATCTGGGAGAAGTCTGGATTGACCGTGCCGGTGAGGTTGACGTCAGTGCTGATGCCCCACTTGAGATTGCCGCCGAGCTCGGGTTCGCCGCCGGCGTACTCCCAGGGCGCGGTCTCCTCGGGCCGGGCGCCGCTCACCGTCGAGGTGACGACCGGGTTCAGCTCGAGCACGAGCCCGCGGCGGAGGCCCGAGAGCCCGAGCATGCGGCCGTGCTGGGCGAGGAACGACGAGGCCGAGCGACGCGCCGGCGCCCAGGTGTCCTCGCGCCCGCGGGAAGCGGTCTTGCGGATCACCTGGAGACTCCAGTCCTGCGGGTCGGCTCGCTGGTAGCGGAGGCTCTCGAACGGGATCCGAATCTCCAGCTGATAGCCGAAGTCGGTCGGGCGGCCCTTCGAGTCCCAGAGGAAGTCGGGACTCAGGTCGGCCTGCTCGCGCGCAGGACGGTTGACGCCCGCGCTCGTCTGGCCTTCGATCAGGGTCCCGTCGGCCTGGACGCCGAGGGGGTTGGCGCCGAAGACGAAGGCCTGGCGGTCGTCGTTGAAGGTCCCGAGCTGGATCTCGATATAGTCGTCGGGAATGATCCCGCGATCGCGGTCGCCCAGATGCGCGCGCACCGTTCCCGGGGCCGCGTAGGCCCGGATCCCGAAGTGGATCGCGGTGGGTGAGTACCAGACCCGGACCTCGGTCCGCTCCTCCGCCGGGCGCCCGTCGACCGGGCTGAACTGGGTGAAACGATCGAGGAGGGCGGCCTCGGACCAGACCGGCTCGTCGAGCTCCCCGTCGACCACGATGGCGGTCTCGATTCGGGGCGGGCGAACCTCGGGCGCCGGAGGCGGCGGTGGTGGGCCTCCGCAACCGGCGCAGACCGCGACGAGTAGGGCGAGATCGATCATCGCGACAAGGTACACGCGAAAAGAGCCGCCCGCGGGCGGCTCTCTCGGGTGCCGTATCGGGGCCTCAGGTGCCGGGGCACTTCACCCGCTGCATCCGGAGCTCGATCGACGGCTGGCCGTCCCCCTCGTTCCGGGGAATCAGCACGCCGTCGGAGGCGAGCCGGTAGATGATCCGCTGGGGAAAGTCCTTCTTCAGGTTCTCGAAGACGACGTACTCGTTGTACAGGTTCTTGAGCGCGTAGCTGTCGAACGGACGGCCTCCCGAGGACGCCGAGAACACCACGGCCGTGTCGGTCAGCTCGATCCTGCTGAACTCGAAGCCGGTGGCCCGGTTCTTCTTGCCCAGATAGCGGGTAGTGCCGACGATCAGGTTGGCGGCCGGCTCGCTCCAGATCTCCTCGATCTCGGTCTCCCGGTCGAGCTGGCCGCGCCAACAGCCTGACATGAACTTGAGCTTGTCGAAATCCACCTTCGGCGGCTCCCGCTTCTCCTGCTTCTCCTGCCCGGGCTCGGCATCTTGCGCCCTGGCCGGCGCGGCGCCGAGGGCGGCGGCCAGCACCAGCATCGTTCCCATCCGTACCGCGAATCTCACGTCGAGCTCCTCGTCTGTTCGTTCTGACGGCCTCGTCCGCACGACACCGGACCGGGCCAGCCACCCCGACGAAGGCCGGCCCGACATCGTTTCGGGGGGTCGCTAGCCCCAACCCCGAAGCGAGCGGACGTAGTCGTGGAGTGCCAGGAACTTCTCGTAGAGCACCACGCCCTTGCGCTTCTTGCCGAACTCCGCGAACAGCTCACGGAGCCGACCCCGCCGCGTCACGTAGAAGCGAAAGGTCTCGGCGAAGTCCTCCTGCGGATGGCCCATCGCGTAGGCGCTCACGTGATTGGCCGGGGCGATCGCCACCTGGCGCCGCTCGAAGTACACCCAGCTGGCGTCGGAGACCCGGTAGCGCTTGCTCACCTCGCCGAAGGTGCGGCGGAAGCGATCGGTTCGGGTCCAGTTCCAGTGGTGATAGAGGAAGCTGTGACCCAGCTCGTGCACGATCAGCCCGACCAGCAGGTTCCAGGGCACCTCCGCGCTGCCCTTGCCGATCACGTAGCCCTCGTCGATCTCGACGATCTTGGGCCAGCGGGGGTCGACACCCGAGACCCCGGGCCGAAGCAGCACCCGGTAGCCCCAGTCGCTGATCCGGCTGGTGACCAGGAGCCGCCGCACCCGCCGGAGGGCGCGCTGGATCAGGTCCCGCCCGGTGGCGTCGCCGCCGCACCAGGGGCAGGTGTTCATCCAGTCGTCGACGCCGCGGTCGCAGTGCGGACAGCTGCCCTCGAAGAGACCCTCGTCGTCCCAGTGCTGCTCGCCGCCGCACCAGGGGCAATGGGGCATCGGGTACTGCACGCCCCCGCCGCAACCCCGGTCGCACCGGGCGTCCATCCGGAAGCCTTTGGGCTCCTTGAGCGGGACTTCGCTCGAGACGCCTTCCTCGTAGATGTCGGTTCCGCACCAGGGACAGTACGAGGAGAGATCGGACACCACCCAGCCGCACTTGTAGCACTCGGCGCCGGTGACCTGCGGGCGGTCGCCCCAGCGCTGAGCCCTCGCGCAGCTCGGGCAGTAGCTCCAGAAGCGCTTCAGCTCGTAGCCGCAGACGCAGCGCAGCTCGGGCCGCGGCGGCGGCTCGGACCCTCTACGTCCGCCCATAGCGTCGCTCCGCCTCCGTCACGATCCGGCCGATGAATCCGCGATAGTCCATGCCCGCCTTCCAGGCCATGTTGGCCATGTCGTGTCCGTCGCTGATGAACGGATTCGCGTTGGCCTCGATCATCCAGACCTCGCCGCCCGGCGTGAGCCGCAGGTCGAATCGGGCGTAGTCGTGGAGCCAGAGCGCCCGGTACGCCGTCCGGCAGACCTCGTCGATCCGCGCCCGGACCGCCTTGGCGATCCGCCGGGCGAAGACGTTACGAATCCCCTTCCGCTCGCGATAGGCCAGCTGCCATTTCGCCGCCTCGGTCGCGATCCGCTCCTCCGGCCTGGTCTTCCGCTTGTCGAAGACCATCTCCGTGGGCGGGAGGATCTCCGGCTCGTCCTCCGGCCCCACCACGCCGACGTAGAGCTCCCGCCCCTCGACGAACTCCTCGGCGATCGCGGGCTGCTCGAAGCGCTCGTGCACGAAGGCGACCCGCTCCCGAAGACCTTCCACGTCCCGGACCACCGACGCCTGGGCGATTCCGACCGATGCGTCCGACTGGAGCGGCTTGACGATCAGCGGGAACCGGAGGCTCGGCGCGGCGTCCACCCGATCGTGCAGGCGGTAGGTCTCGAACCCCGGCACCAGGATCCCGTGATAGGCCAGGATCTTCTTGCTGACCGCCTTGTTCCGCGTGATCAGCAGGGACATCGGCGAGGCGCCGGTATACCGATAGCGCTCCGCCTCGAGCACCCCGGGGATCACGTAGTCGAGGTCCTCCTGGCCCTGGTACGACTCGGTGACATTGAAGACCAGCTCCGGGCCCCACTCGGCCAGCTGCTCGATCATCCCGCGAAGATCGTTCCGCACCCCGACCAGGCGGACCTCGTGACCCAGGTCCAACAGGGTCTGCCCGACCTGGTATTCGACCTCGGGCTCCGGGTGCTCCCGCATCTCCTTGGTCATCCGACGGACATGCGCCTCGTGGTCGGCCGCGTTCTGATAGGGGGTATCGAACACCACCGCGATTCGCATGGCTGTGCAATGTAGTTTTCCCGCTATGCCCACGACACCTGCTGACCTCGGCCTCCGCGAGTCCGCCCGCCTGATCGCCCGCCGCAAGCTCGCGCCGGGCGAGCTGCTGGAGGCCGTACTCGACCGGATCGACCGCAAGAACCCGGAGCTCAACGCCTACCTCGCGGTCACGGCCGGCACCGCCCGCGATGCCGCGGCCAGGGCGGAGCGGCGGCTCGCCGGCCGGCGGGGCGCCCTCCCGCCGCTCCTCGGCCTCCCGCTCTCGCTCAAGGACCTGATTCTCTCGACCGACGCCCCGACTACGGCGGGGTCGCGCCTGTTCGGCGAGGGTCTTCCGCCCGAGCGCGACGCCCCGGTGGTCAAGCGGCTCCGGCGGGCCGGCGCCCTGATCGTCGGGAAGACCAATCTCCACGAGGTCGCCTACGGGGTGACCACGGTGAACGAGCACTTCGGCCCCGCGAGGAACCCCTGGGATCCGACCCGGGTTTCGGGCGGCTCGAGCGGCGGGTCGGCGGTGGCCGTGGCGGCGGGAATGGGCGCCGGGTCGCTCGGGAGCGACACCCGCGGCTCGATCCGGATCCCTGCCGCCTGCTGCGGCATCACCGGTCTCAAGCCCACCTTCGGGCTGGTCCCCACCGACGACGTGGTGCCCCTGGCGCCCACCCTCGACCACGTCGGCCCGATGACCCGGAGCGTCGAGGACGCCGCGTTGCTCCTCGGCGCGATGGTGGGCAGCCGAGCGGCCAGGGAGCGCTACCTGAGAGCCGTGGATCGCACGCCGCGGCGACTCAAGATCGGCCTCGCGAGCTACTACTTCGACGACGCCCAGCCCGAGGTGCTCGACGCGATCGAGGCGGCGGTCAAGGTCTGCCAGCGGCTCAAGTGGGAGATCTACGAGCTCGAGATCCCGGCGCTCGAGAACGCGCTCGAGGCCTCCCGGGTGATCGTATCGGCGGAAGCGCTCGCCTTCCACGACCGGACGCTGAGGGCATCGCCCGACGCGTACGGCCCGCTGGTGCGCTCGCGGCTCGAGGGCGGGCGCTCGCTCAGCGCGGTGGACTTGGTGCGCGCCGAGCAGGAGCGAGTGCTCCTGACCGAGGCGTTCGCGGAAGCCTTCGAGAACGTCGATCTGCTGCTCGCGCCTACGCTGCCCTGCACCGCCACGCCGATCGGCACCAACGCGCTCGACATCGGCGGGACGGAGCGCTCGATCTCCGAGGTCTACTGCCAGTACAACGCGCCCCAGAACGTGACGGGGGTTCCGGCGATGTCGCTGCCCGGCAAGCCCGCCAAGAGCGGCCTGCCGATCGGCATCCAGCTGATCGGCGGGTGGCGCCGCGAGACGGACCTCTTCGCGGCAGGCGCGGCGATTCAGCGCGAGTCCGATTGGCACAGCAGACGGCCGCGGTGACGGCGCCGGGTTGACGCCCGGCACCTCATTTGCAATCTTATCATCCGGATCAACGGATGATAGAGACGACCCCGACCCGAGCCACGCCGCAATCCGCTCCTGAAGATGGATCGGAAGCTGCTGTCTTTTCACATCTTACGGTCCTCGCCGATCCCATCCGCACGAGGCTCCTCCTGGTGCTCGAGCGCCAGGAGCTGACCGTTCGCGAGCTCCAGCAGGTGATGCAGCTGCCCCAATCGACGGTCAGCCGCCACCTGCGGACCTTGGGTGAGGAGGGGTGGGTCGCCTCCCGGGCCGCCGGGTCCAGCAACTGGTACCGGATGGCCGGCCGGGACCTGGCCGAAGCGGGCCGGCGAATCTGGCAGACCGTTCGGGACCAGGCGAGCGCCACCCCCGCGGCTCGCCGCGACGCGGACCGGGCCAGGATCGTCGTGGCCGAGCGGCAGAGCCGCTCTCGGGAGTTCTTTGCGACGACGGCCGGGCACTGGGACCGGCTCCGGAGCGAGCTCTTCGGGCGGGCGGCTCTGATCGCCCCGCTGGTCGGGCTCGCCGAGTCGGAGTGGACGGTGGCGGATCTCGGCGCGGGCACCGGTCCCTTGAGCGAGCAGCTCGCGCCCCACGTCGCCCGGGTGATCGCGATCGACGAGTCGCCCGAGATGCTGGCCGCCGCCCGCGCCCGGCTCGGCGGGTTTTCCAACGTCGAGCTCCGCGCCGGGACCCTCGAATCGCTCCCGATCGACGACGCCTCGGTGGACGTGAGCTTCGCGGTGCTGGTGCTCCACCACCTGGCGGATCCGGCGGCGGCGGTGCTGGAGGCAGGGCGGGTCCTCACGCCGGGCGGCCGGCTGGTGATCGTGGACATGGCGCCGCACGAGCACAGCGAGTATCGGGAGCTGATGGGCCATCAGGCCCTCGGCTTCGACGCCGAAACAGTGGAGGCGTGGCTGGCCCCGGCCGGGATCGCCTCCCGGGGCTATCGGATCATCGGCCCGGATCCCGAGGCCAAGGGGCCGTCGCTGTTCGTGGCGACGGGTCGGAAGCAGCGTTAGGCGGCCCCGGGGCGCGGCGCCGGCCGCGCGGGGCGCAACGACAACGAGACGGCGGGCGAGCCCGCGAGGAGAGCACGGTGGGAGCGACAGCGACGGAACAGCACCCCTTCACGATGGCGCGCGAGGCGGGCCGCGAGCCCTTCAAGGTCAAGGATCTCTACCAGGGCGATCTGGGCCGCCAGGAAATCCGTCTGGCCGAGCACGAGATGCCCGGTCTGATGGCGCTCCGATCGGAGCACGCGGGCACGAAGCCGCTCGCGGGCGCCAAGATCATGGGGTCCCTCCACATGACCGTGCAGACCGCGGTCCTGATCGAAACCCTCACCGATCTCGGCGCCGACGTTCGCTGGGTCTCCTGCAACATCTTCTCGACCCAGGACCACGCCGCGGCCGCCGTGGTGATCGGCCGGAACGGCACGGTCAACGATCCCCGGGGCGTGCCGGTCTTCGCCTGGAAGGGCGAGACCCTCGAGGAGTACTGGTGGTGCACGGAGCAGGCGCTGATCTGGCCCGACGGCTCGGGTCCGAATCTGCTGCTCGACGACGGGGGCGACGCCACCCTGCTGGTTCACAAGGGCGTCGTGTTCGAGAAGGCGCGCACGGTGCCGGAATACGACCCGGCCAGTGACTCCGTGGAGTGGGGGGTGATCCACAACGTGCTCCGGATGTCGCTCGCGGAGGACGGGAAGCGGTGGACCAAGCTGGCCGCCGGGATCCGCGGCGTGTCCGAGGAGACGACCACCGGCGTGCACCGGCTCTACGACATGATGAAGGCGGGCACGCTCCTCTTCCCGGCGATCAACGTCAACGACTCGGTCACCAAGTCGAAGTTCGACAACCTCTACGGCTGCCGGCACTCGCTCACCGACGGCATTCTCCGCGCATCGGACGTGATGCTCGCGGGCAAAGTGGCCGTGATCTGCGGCTACGGCGACGTCGGCAAGGGTTGCGCGCAGGCGCTCAAAGGACAGGGCGCCCGGGTGGTGATCACCGAGATCGATCCGATCTGCGCGCTCCAGGCGGCGATGGAGGGCTATCAGGTCACCACCCTCGAGGACGTGGTGGCGACGGCCGACATCTTCGTCACGGCCACCGGCAACAAGGACATCATCACTGCCGACCACATGAGCCGGATGAAGGACAAGGCGATCGTCGGCAACATCGGCCATTTCGACAACGAGATCGACATGGCCGGCCTGAAGCGGGTCAAGGGCATCAAGCGGGTCAACATCAAGCCGCAGTTCGACGAATGGGTCTTCCCCGACGGGAAGAGCGTGCTGGTCCTGGCCGAAGGGCGGCTGCTCAATCTGGGCTGCGCCACCGGGCACCCGAGTTTCGTGATGTCCTCGAGCTTCACCAATCAGGTGATGGCCCAACTCGACCTGCATCAGAATGCGGGGGACTACGGGAAGAAGGTCTATACGCTGCCCAAGCACCTCGACGAGAAAGTGGCCCGCCTGCACCTCGACAAACTCGGGGTGAAGCTCACCGAGCTCTCGGCCGACCAGGCCGCCTACATCGGCGTGCCGGTCGACGGACCGTACAAGCCGGATCACTACCGCTACTGAGGGGCGTCGTCAGCGCGGCCGGCAGGGGTGGCTTCCGGGTCTGATTCGCCTTCGGGCTCTGGCTCGAGTCCACCCCGTTACCGGCACAGCAGGTCACGACCGGATCGGAGCTGCGGCTCCGGCGCTGCCCGACGATTCCCGCCCCCGGCACGCCCGGCGGAACGGAAGACCAAGGGATCCGCGGCCGATTCCCTCGAGTGGCCGGGGACTCGCTCTATCTCGCGGACCCTCCCCTCGTCGCCCCGCTCGACGCCGTCGGACGGCTTGATCTCGCCATCGGGAGACGCTCGCACACGCTGCTCGGCGCCGCCATCGGCGGGGCCGTCGGAGCCGTCGCGGGCGGACTCGCCACCAGCGCGCTCTGCGCCTGTGAGGAGTGCGGCGTGACCGTCGCGCCGGTGGTGTTGGTCGGGGGCGGTCTGGTGGGCGGCGCGGTCCTTGGGGGGGTGATCGGGACCTTACGGCGCTCGACCCGATGGTGCCCGGTTTCCGTCGCGGGCTTGCGGGTGGCGGTGTCCGTCCAAACGGAGGGCGCAGAGCGCGCCCCGTGAGCGAGCGAGGGCCGGACTCGAGGCGACTCGGGCTCCGCGCTCGCTCGTTGCTGACGACTCCCTGACAGCTCCCACACCCCGCCCGAACGAAGTCCGTCCTCTCACCCATCGCACACGAGGAGTCGGCGACGCGCGGCGTAACTTGGCCGGCGCCGTTTCCACGACCACACTCGAACGAGGGGTTGCCGATGAGGGACACGTTGTCAGGCTTGGCCATCGCCGCGGTGCTCGGTGCCGCCGCGGGGTGCGGCTCCTCGCGCGCCACGGCCACCGACGCGGGCTCGATGCCGACGGCCGAAGTGGCGCCGGCGGCGACCTCGCTGCCGGACGGGGTCGACGATCAGATGGTCGCCCGCGGGCGGAGCGTCTACTCCAACGGCGCCTGCGCCCGTTGTCACGGCCCTGGCGGCGGGGGTGGGCAGCTTGGACCGAGTCTGGTGCGCGGCGGCTGGTTACAGATCGGCGGGAGCTACGAGGAGATCGTCCGGGTGGTGACCACCGGCGTGCCCGAGTCGAGGATCCGGAATCGCTCCTACCGATTGGCGATGCACCCGCGCGGCGGAGCGATGAATCTCTCCGACCCGGACATCCGGGCCGTTTCGGCCTACGTCTGGACAATCTCGCGAAAGAAGTGAGGACTCTCCGCCGGGGGCTAGACCGCGGCGAACCAGCCCATCGCGCCACCCTCGGCGAGGTGACGCTGATGCGGGTGGAACATGTAGCGGCCGCGATCGGGTAGCCTGAACTCGAGGATGGCGCGCTCGGTCGGCCCCAGCATCACCACGTCGGTGTGATCGTCGGGGGTGAGTCTGGTGCCGGTCCGATAGACGTCGAAGGTCTGCGCGTGGAGGTGGAACGACGCCATCGGCTGGTCCACCGCCATGTTGACGACGTAAACCCGGACCAGGCTGCCCACCGCCACCTTGAGCGGGAACTTGGCGTAGAAGCCGCACATCCCGTTGAAGCCGAAGACGTCGCTCCGGCCGTCGCCGTCGGTATCGAAGCCGCCGAGCACCAGGACGAACTCCTCAGCGGGCGGGCGCCCGCCGGGCGGGTCGACGATCAGGGCGCCGTAGAGCCCGTTGGCGATGTGATCGCCGTCCGGGGTCATGTCGCAGTGGTAGGGATGGACCCCGATCGGTCCGGCCGAGAGCCGGTACACCGTCTCGCCACCCGGCGGAACGGGCTCCCACCCGTCGGCGGCCACATCGTGGCTGCCATGGAAGTGGAGATTGTGCGCTTCGCCGCTTCGGTTTCTGAGCGTGATCTCCAACGGGTCGTCGAGGGCCGCCCGGAGGATCGGGCCCGGCAGCGAGCCCCCGAACGTCCACGCGGCGAGCGAGCGCTCCTGGGCGACCGCGACCCGCTGATCCACGACCTCGAGATCGAGCGCTCGGGTCCGGCCCTCCAAAGGCCGGGTCGGCGCGGGCGGGCGGGTGACCCGATCCAGGGCGAGCGGGCCGACTTCCGGGGGTGGCGCGACCCCGTGGCCATAGCTCGCGCGCTCGGCGAGCCGGCTCACCCGGTGTCGCTCGGGCTCCGCGGCCCCGCGGCGGCTCAGGCCCCACAATCCGAGCGAGCCAGCGGCGAGCCCGGAGCCGAAGACGATCGCGTCGCGCCTCGACAGCCTCATGGGCTCAGCCGAGCCCGCCGGTAAGGAGCAGCACCAGCAGGTACATCCCGACACCGGCACTTACCACCGAGACCCGGAAGTGGCGGGGCAGCGCCGTGCGCGCGGCCAGCAGATAGGCCAGCGCGCCGACGAAGGGCAGCAGCAGGACGACGGCGAGCCATCCGGAGGTCGCCCCGGCGCTCAGGTCCTCGCGACGGCCAAGATCCCAGAAGACGAGCGTCGACCAGGCCGCGTAGAGCATGAACGGCAGCACGAAGCCGTACAGGTCGAGGAGCACCTGCCAGCTCGAAGGCAGAGCGGCGGTATCGGTCATGAGGTCATCCGATCAGGGCGTAGCTGAGCCCGTAGCTGGCGCCGACGATCCCGAGGCCGCCGACCACGATGGCGATGGCGACGCGGGGCGGGAGTGTGCGGCGGCTGAACAGGAGGTATCCGACGCTGCCGAGCACCGGGACGCCGAGCACCAGCGCCGACCAGGCCAGCGTCGTTCCACGGGTCCGCTCCGAGTTGGCCAGATCGAGCACGGCCGTCGCGGTCCAGACGCAGACGATGGTGATCGGCAGCACGTAGCCGTAGAGCACGTGGAGCAGCCCGAGCGGCGTCAGGGGCGAGAGCAGGGTCAGGAAGGAGCCGCTCACGGGCGGCCCCGATTCGCGGCGAGGGCCGTGGGACGGACCGGCTCCGGCGTGACGATCGCCTCGAGATCCACCGGATAGCCGTCGAACGGGTGCGCCGGTGGCCGAACCGGCGCGTCGGCGCCCAAAGGCATGGTCGGCTGCGGCTCGGGGTGGGGCACCGTCTTCCACCAGGTGATGGTCTGGGGCGAGTCGCGCCCGTTCATCAGCGCCGCGCGCCCGGCGAGCGAGCCGAAGTAGGCGCGGAGGTCGCCCACCACGGGGAGGCGGAATCCCTCGCACGGCTGCAGCGTCTGCAGGCCGGAGGGGAGCGAAGCGCGATGGACGTTGTTCTGATAGCAGTTGCCGACGTTGCCGAGTCCGCTGGTGGCCAGGTCGATCCGGGACGACTCGAGGATCACGTTGTCGCGGATCACGTTGTTCGTGCTCGGGTAGTAGCGCTGGTCCTTGACCGCGAGCAGCATGATCCCCGTGCGATTGCCCTGGATCAGGTTCCGCTCGACCAGGTTGTGCTGGCCGCCGGCGATGGAGATCCCGGTGCCGTTGCCGGTGATCAGGTTGCCGACGATGATCGTCTCCCGCTCCGGCGGGTCGGGCTCCACGTCGAAGGTGTTGGGCGAGATGCCCGCGCCCCGATTGTCCCGCCAGATCGAGTTGATGACGTAGAGGTCGCCGCCCGAGTTGGTGCCCGAGTAGCCGCCACCGTTCCGCTCCGCGATCAGCGAGTCGAGGATGGTCTTGCAGGGGTGGCAACCGCCGATGTAGAACCCGGCGTCGGGCGAGCCGCTCCCGTAGCTGTGGTCCAGCACGCCCTCGTAGGAATCGAATGCGTAGATCCCGTAGTCGCCGTTGTTGACCGCAGTGAGGTAGGAGCCGCGGTAGCCGGTTACCCCGGACCAGAGGATCCCGTTGAGGGTGTAGTGCCGGACCGTGAGGTTCTCCACCGCCACCGCGTTGGCGAAGACCAGGATCCCGTTGGCGCGCTGGAACTCGCCGTCCAGGATGACCCGGTTCCGGTCGGTGCCGCGGAGGGTGATCGACGGGGTGGTGACGTAGATCTCCTCGTGATACGTGCCCTCGGCGATCAGCACCAGGTCACCCGGGGCCGCCGCGTCGACCCCGCTCTGGATCGTGGGATACTCTTCCGGCACCCGGCGCACCATGCCGCTCGCCCGATCGACCACGTCCATCCCGCCCGCGCGGCCGCCGGGGCTGTAGTCGACGTCGCCGACCACCACCACGCCGACCATGCCGTTGCTGGCGTCCTTGGTGGCGTGGTAGGGGCAGTAGAAGGGATGCACGCCCGGGGTGTCGAACGCCACCTCGGTCCACTTGCCGACCCCCATCCCCTGCCCGTCCTCGCCTAACGTCGACCAGCTGCCGTCGACCGAGACCGCGTCGTGGATGGTGCCGCCCATGTTGCGGAAGTGGATCCTGGTCCCCACCGGCACCCGGATCTCCCGGGGCGAGAAGACGTTGTCGCCCATGGTGACGAACACCTGATGGTCACCATGCGAGGCGCCGCAGCTCGCGAGCGAGCCGGCGAGCGCGAGGACCAGGACCGAGCGAGCGAAGGAGTCGGCGGCCGCGAGGCGCACCCGGGGTCGTGCCATGAATCGCCTCCAGGGAGGGCGTGGCTGTGCCCAAGCTACCGGTCGATGAAGAGACGGTCAATCGCGCCGGGCGCTGATCTCAGGAATCAGCGCCATCGCGCCGAGGCTCAGATCCTGCCCGAGACGATCGCGCTGGCTGCGAGCACGAGGAGCCAGATGGCCGCGCCGCCGAGCAGGGCGCCGAGCCGGGCCCGCCAGGGGTGACGGCGGGGCCGGCGGCTCCGCGAGCGAGCCACCCACCATCCGAGCACGCCAAGGAACGCGACCAGGGTGGCGTTCGTCACGATCCGGGCTCCGATCCCGCCGCCGTCGAACGCCCAGGCTCCGGAGCGGAACTCGGCCAGCACCGCGTCGGTCTCCGGCGGCAGGGTCGCGGAGGCGAGCACGAAGCCGTCGGCGCGGTAGGGGTCGGTCGCGAGCGACGCGGGCAGCGACGCCGCGTCCGGCATCGTGGGCTGGGGCGGTGGAGCCGCCACCCGCCTCCAGTCGGGCAGCTCGAGCGATCCGGCGATGGCCGCGCGGTAGAAGATCGACGCCAGCGGGACCAGATCCGACCACCAGGGCAGGCGGAGCCCACGACAGCCCTGGAGCGCCTCGAGCCCGATCGGCGCCGTCGCGCGATGCTCGTTGCCCGCGAAGCAGTTGCCCGTCGCGCCGAGGCCGCCGTTGGCGAGATCGGCCCGACCGGAGCCCAGCACGACGTTGTCGCGGATCACGTTGTCGTGCGGCGGGTAGTAGAGCCGGTCCTGGATCGGGCTCACCAGGATTCCGTGGGCCTGATGGTCGAGGACCACGTTGCCGGTGATCGTGTCCCGCACCGCGCCCGCCAGCAGGATCCCGTTTCCGAACGCGAGCGAGGTCAGCTTGGTCGCCGGTGCCGCGCGGTCGTGGTTGGCGTACACCAGATTCGCGGCGAAGACGGCCTCGCGCTGCGGCGGATCGAGCTCCACGTCGAGCGACGAAGGCACGATCCCCGCGCGGTTGTGGCGCCAGATCGAGCCGACCACGTAGAGCTCGCCGCCGGCATTGGTGCCCGAGAAGCCGAGTCCGTTCCGCTCGGCCACGACCCGGCGGACGATCACCCGGCAGGGATAGCACTGACCGATGTAGAAGCCCGAGTCCGGCGAGCCCGAGGCGTAGGAGTCCTCGATCACGCCGTCGGTCGACCCGAACGCGTAGATGCCGTAGTCGCCGTTGTTGTAGGCCGTCAGGTACCGCCCCCGAAAACCGGTGACTCCGGTCCAGAAGAAGCCGTTGAGCACGGCGTTGCGGGCGGTCAGGTTCTCCACCGCCACCGCGTCGGCCAGGACGGCGATCCCGTTGCCGCGGACGAACTCGCCATCCACGATCACCGCGTTTCGGTCGGTGCCGCGGAGCACCAGCGAGGGCGTGGTGACGGTGACTTCCTCGCGGTAGACCCCGGGCTCGATCAGGATCAGGTCTCCGGGGCCGGCGGCATCGACGGCGGCCTGGATGGTGGGATAGTCGGCGGGCACGTGCCGGGTCGCGCCGCTCGGCGCGGTCGCCGGCTCGATCCGGCCCTTCGGGCTCGGACTGTAGTCGGCGTCCCCCACCACGACCACACCGGCCATGCCCTCGCCCCCGGCGGTGCCGTGATAGGAGCAGTGGTACCGGTACACGCCGGGCCGGTCGAACACCACGTCGGCGCCACGACCCTCTTCGCCGGAGTTGGCGGCCACGTCCGGGGTCTGCCAGGCGCCATCCGACCCGATCGCGTTGTGGACGGTTCGGCCCCGATTCAGGAACGTCACCCGGGCGCCGACCGGCACTCGCACCACCGCGCTGGTGAACTGGTTGTCGTACATCACCACGATGGTGCCGTCGGCCACGGGCTCCCCGCAGGACGGGAGCCCGCCGACCAGCGCGGCGACGCTGAGCCAGCGAACGAGCTTCGGCATTTGACTGGAGTCCGTCGTCGAGGACGCGAGAGGACCAAACATACCGGCCGGCGCGGCGACCGACCAGCAGGCGACGCGCTAGCGCTCCAGCGGCAGGGCGCCGACGGTGACCACGTCCCAGTAGGAGATCCCGTCGGGGTCGCCGGTGAGCTCGAGGAAGCGCTTCGCGGTCTGCAGCAGCTGGGCGCTGGCGTAGCCCCGAATCGCCTGCGGATGGGTCTGGCCCATCACACCGCCGAAATAGCTGCGCACGATCAGGCCGGGGTCGCTCCACGGCAGCGCGCGCATGTTCTCCACGTATCGCCGCAGGGTGCCCTGGCGGAAGATGTAGAACTCGACGTTCGAGGTGTAGAAGACGCTCAGCGTGAGGTCGTGAGCCCGCAGAAAGCGGCCGACCCCCTTGAGCGCCTTGAGGCCACCGAAATCCCCCACGATCGGGACGACGCGGCCCCGGCGCTCCAGGTCGCGCAGGAAGGCGTAGCCCTCCTCCTCGGCGAGGAAGCTGGCTTGCCGACCGAGGAGGTCCCGCTCCAGGTAGAGCTGGCGGATGGTCGGGTAGTAGGATCGCGGACCCCGGCCGTAGCTGGTGAACCGGAGCGCGAGCCCAGCGCGCATGAACTCGCCGTGGAAGCGTTGCAGCGTCGCGACATCCTGCGCGGAGAGGGGGATGTCGTAGCCGCGGATCCGATCGAGCAGCTGTCGGTGCAGCCGGTCCTGACGCGCGGGATCGACCCGGACCGTATCGACGTAGCCGAGGAGCTCGTCGAGCGGGCGACTGCGCCAGTCCGCGGGCCGCTCCGGCGCCGGACGACCGAAGAGCTGGGTCAGGAACTCGATCCGCGTCGGCGCGGTCTCGAAGACTGATTTGTAGAGCAGATGGAGCAGCAGATTGTCGCGGCGGAGATCGAGCACGAAGGCGATCGCCGGCCGGGAGGCCACGATGTAGGAGAAGTTCTGATCCGGCCCAACGCCGAGATAGGCCTGACCGGTCACCGCCATGGCGCGGAGGGTCGGCGCCACGTGGAGATAGGAGGCCTCGTTCGAGATCAGATTGTCGGTGTCGAAGTACCCGCCCGACTCCGAAAGCGAGTCGACCAGCGCAGCGAAGGGGATGGTGTCCGGCAGAACCGCGCTCGCCGGCACCGGGGCCGACGAGATCAGCAGCTGCACGACCAACACCCACAACGACATCGCTACCCCTCTATTTGGCCCGATCCAGGTACTCGCCCGTCTGCGGGTTGACGCGCACCTTCTCGCCAATCTCGATGAACTCGGGCACGTTGACCGTGATACCGTTGTTGAGCGTGGCGGGCTTCGACGAAGCGGACTTGGTCGCGGTCTTCATCACCGGCGCCGTCTCGACGACCTCGAGCACCAGCGAGTTCGGGAGCTGGATCCCGATCGGCCGGCCCTCGTAGAACTCGGCCATGATCCGCATCCCCTCGGTCATCCACTTCGCGTCGTCGCCCAGATCGGCCTCGACGACCTCGAGCTGGTCGAAGGTCTCCGCGTTCATGAAATGATAGGTGTCGCCGGCTTTGTACAGGAAGTCCAGCTCGTGGGTCTCCAGCTCGGCCACCTCGAGCGAATCCGTGGCCCGGAAGCGATGCTCGAACTGGATGCCCGACCGGATCTTCCTCAACTTCGCCTGAACCAGGGCCCGGAGATTGCCGGGGGTGTGGTGGTGGAACTCGAGCACCCGGCACGGCTCGCCGTTGTGCATGATGGCCATACCGCGCCGGATGTTGCTCGCAATGATGCTCATCGAAGGACGCCGACGTGAGAGACGAAAGGGACCGAGGGCCGGATCGCCTGGCGGAGCCCCCGGCCGGACAAAGCTGGTTAATTTAGCCCCGAGGGGCCCATCCGAGCCATTCGGGACGGTCCATCGCACGCCAGCGGCGTCTCCCCGACGTGTGACCTGCTTGACGCCACCGACCGACGCCGGGAATTTCCAGGAATGCCCGTAACCAAGGCCTGCCCCTCCTGCAACACCCCCCTCCCCGAGGAGGCAGCCTTCTGCTTCATGTGTGGTGCGGCCACGCCACACAGTGGCATCGATCGGACGACGGGCGAAGTCAGAACCCTGTCGACCGACCGGATGCCCTCCCGCGATCTAGCCCGGCTCGACGCCGTCCTCGGCGCCCACTACGAGCTCGGCAAGCTGATCGGACGCGGCGGGTTCGCCGAGGTCTTCCTGCTCCACGACCGCCGGCTCAAGCGCGAGCTCGCGCTGAAGGTGCTTCGCAGCGAGCTCTCCGTCTCCGAGCAGTTGATCGCCCGATTCCGACGCGAGGCAGAGACCGTCGCCGCGCTCCGCAACCCGCACATCGTCCCGATCTACGACGTCGGCGAGGCCGAGGGCATGATCTACCTGATCATGCCCTTCATCCGGGGCGAAAGCCTCAAGGCGCTGCTGGTCCGCGAGGGCCCCCGGCCCCCACGAGAGGCGGTGCGGATCCTGGTCGAGGCGGCGGACGCCCTCGAGGCCGCCCATGAAGCCGGGGTGGTCCATCGCGACGTGAAGCCGGAGAACATCATGCTCGAGGGCCGGGCCCGGCGGGTGCAGCTGATGGACTTCGGGATCTCGAAAGCGCTGGATTCGGCCGAGGGATCCGGCCTTACCAGCACTGGCATCCTGGTCGGCACGCCGCACTTCATGAGCCCCGAGCAGGCGGCCGGCGAGCCCAACCTGGACCACCGGAGCGACCAGTACGCGCTGGCCGTGGTCGGCTATCAGATGATCACCGGCGAGCTGCCCTTCGACGGCGAATCGACCCGGGCGATCCTGTTCCAGCAGATGGTCGGGATCCCGAAGAGCCTCCGGGACCTGGTGCCCGACGTGCCGGCCAGCCTGGCTTTCGCGATCGAGAAAGCGCTGTCGAAGGAGCCGCGGGACCGCTACGCCTCGATGGAGGAGTTCGCCAAGGCGCTCACTGGATCGGAGCACTGGCCCCCGATCTTCAACACGGCCGACCGGCTCGCGAAGACCGACGAGCTGCCGACCCCGGCCGAGGGCGCCAGGAAGCCGACACCACCCGCCGGCACCGCGGCCCCGGTCGAGCCGACTCCCAAGGCGGCCAAGCGGCGGCCCGCCTGGCTCCCCGCCGCCGCGGGAATCGGCGTGGTCGCGGTCGCCGCGCTCGCCTATGCGCTGAATGGTCCTCCTCGGTCCGTCCCCGGTGCGACCGACTCGACCGCGGCGGCCGACAGCGGCGTCGCGGTGGCCGCCGCCACCCCGGTCGGCGTCATCACCGACACCGCTGGGTCGACCATCGTCTCGACGATCCCCACTCCGCCGCCCACGGGCCCGACGGCCACGCCCGTGGCGCCCGCGACACGCTCGACCCGCCCCGAACGATTGGCGTCTCCACCGCCGCCGCCCCCCGCCCCCAGGTCCTGTGGCGCGGCCGTGCGCGAAGCGAACTGGACGTCGGCCGCGAGTCTCTGTTTGAGCGAAGCCGAAGGCGGGAACGCCGCCGCGATGCGGCAGCTCGCCGTCCTCTACAAGGATGGCAACGGCGTCGAGGCCTCAGACTCGGCGGCGATAAGCTGGTACCGTCGAGCGGCCGCCGGCGGCGACGCGACCGCCGCCTATCAGCTCGGCCTGCTGCTCGCCGCGACGCCGGGCGACGAGGCCCGGGAGCGGGAGGCGACGGGTCTGCTCCGCCAGGCCGCCGACGCCGGGATCGAGGCCGCCTGGCCGGTGCTGGCCGAGCGCTACGAGCAGGGGCTCGGGTCGCCCCGCCGGGATCAGGAGGCGGCGTTCTGGTACCGGAAAGCTGCGGAGCAGGGCAATCGGGCGTCGCAGTACAACCTCGGCGTGATGTACGCGCGCGGCCGGGGCGTGCCGAAGAACGAGACCGAGGCGTTCAGGTGGTTCACCCGGGCCGCCGAGCAGGGTCACACGGCGGCCCAGTACGAGCTCGGCATGGCCTACGTCCGAGGTCGAGGCGTTCAGAAGTCAGACAGTCTCGGTTTCGTCTGGCTCGACCGGGCGGCACAGCAGGGCCATGCGGAGGCCAGGAAGGAGGCGGACAGACGGCGTCCTTGACCACCCCCCTCACTGGCGTGATAATTGCCTTTCCTGCTTTGGTTTGAGCCACCTCTGGCGTGCCCGCGAGAACTTGCCCCTCCTGCGAAACCGAGTTGCCCGACGACGCGGCCTTCTGCGCGCAATGCGGGTCGGCTACGGCTACCCAGATTTTTGGCGAGCCGTCGGCCGAGCTGGAGCCCGGCCGCCAGTCGGCGAGCTACGCCACCGAGCCTGAACGCCTCCAACGGATCCTCGGCCCCAACTTCCGACTTGGACGGCTGATCGGGCGCGGAGGCTACGCCGAGGTCTTTGCGGTCCAGGACCTCAAGCTCAATCGCGAACTCGCCATCAAGGTCCTCCGGCCCGACCTGATCGTCACGCCAAACTTGTTGGCCCGTTTCCGGCGCGAGGCGCTGGCGGTGGCCGCCCTCAACCACCCCCACATCGTCCCGGTCTACGACGTCGGCGAGGCGGGTGGCGTGTGCTACTTGGTCATGCCGCTCATCCAGGGCGAGAGTCTGAAGGAAGCGATGAGCCGGGAGGGCAGGATCCCGGTGGCCGAAGCCACCCGGATCCTGCTGGAGGCGGCCTCGGCGCTCACCGCGAGCCACGAGGCCGGCGTGGTCCACCGGGACATCAAGCCCGAGAACATCGTCCTCGAGGGTCGGGACCGCCGGGTCCGGCTGATGGACTTCGGGATCGCCAAGGCGATGGACGGAGGCGACCGCGATCTCACCGGCACGGGCGTGGTCGTCGGCACGCCGCAGTACATGAGCCCGGAGCAGGCGAGCGGCGAGGCCACGGTCGACCATCGGACCGATCAGTACTCGCTCGCGGTAATCGGCTATCAGATGCTCGGCGGCCAGGTGCCCTTCGGCGGTGAGACGGCACGCGCCGTGATCACCAAGCTCCTGCTCGAGTCCGCCCCGCGGCTCGACCGGCTTGCGCCGGGGCTGCCGCCTTCGCTGGTCGCCACGCTCCATCGGGCGCTCGAGAAGGATCCCGCCCGGCGCTTCGCCACCACTCAGGACTTCGCCGCCGCCCTCAAGGGCGAGCTCTCGCCGACCGCCGGGTTGCCGCCGGCACCGCGCGGACCCGTGGTCAGGCGGTGGGCTGCCGGCGCGGCGGTCCTCACCACCGTCGTGGTCGCCGTCGCGATGGCGGTGCGGAGCAACGCAAGCCGGCAGGGCGAGCTGGGCCCTGCGCCCGCGGCGAGCCCGGCGCCGCCGCCCCCCGCCGTGCCCCCGGTCACCCCGGCGGTCGCCCCGCCACCGCCGCCGCCGGCTGCGCGACGGGACACCGGCACCGCCACCCTGGCGATCGACCCCGACCCGGTCCCCGACACGACCCGCCGAGCCCCCGCGCGCGATACCGCCCCGGCCGAGCCGGTGGCGCCGCCGCCGGACTGCGAGGCGCTCTACGGCCGGCAGGAATGGGCCTCCGCGCTGGGCCGCTGCGCGATCGAGTCGGACAGCGGCAGCGCTCGGGCCAGCCTCCGCATGGCCTCGCTGATCCGCGAAGGGCGCGCGGCCGCTCTCAACCCGGGCGAAACCCTCAGGCACCTCGAGGCCGCCGGGCGCGCGGGCGACGCGCTCGCGCTCTTCGAGCTTGGCGAGCGCTACAGCACCGGCAACGGCGCCGCGCTGGATCCGACGCTCGCGACCACCCGCTACCTCGGGGCGGCCAACGCCGGTTTCGCGCGGGCCTTCCCGATCGTCGCGCATCGACTCGACCAGGGACTCGGCGTGGTGCGCGACCGCACGGCCGCGCTCGACTGGTTCGTCAAGGCGGCGGGATCCGGCGATGTCCAGACCCAGGTCCTGCTCGGCCGCCGCTACGCCGACGGCGATGGCGTCGCTCGCGACTATGCGCGCGCCAGGTCCTGGTTCGATCGAGCCGCGCAGGCCGGCAGCCCGGAGGCGCAGTACCAGCTCGCGCTGCTCTACTTCAACGGGCGGGGGGTCGATCGCTCCAACGAGACGGGCATGGCATGGCTGCGGAGGGCTGCGGCGGCCGGTCACCAGCAGGCGTTGCGCGAGCTCGAGCGGCGACGTTAGGCTGCCGCCGCCCGCGCCCGATCCCGTAAAGGCTCATTCAGCGCGATCGCGGAGCGACGCCTCGATCTCCGCCTGGGTGAACGGCCGCGGGAAGGTCAGCGGCCTCGCGCCGTCGCGTCCCTGCCGAGTGGCCACCTCCACCCCGACCACCTTGCCGCCGGAGACCTTGACCAGCGCCTGGGCCTGATTCTCCTTGGCCTCGGTCACGGTGAGCACCAGTGACCAGACCCCGGCATCGCCCCACTGGTTGCTCAGGGCGAAGACGCCGGTGCGCTGCGTTGCCCGAAGGGTGAGCGGGATGGAGCGGCGTGCGCCACCCACGATGCCCTCCGCGGTGCCGGTGACCGTGAGACCCGCGGGCGCGCGGTGGTGGAAGGCGTGGACCATCAGGAACGCGTCCTGGCTCCCGGGCGCATAGGGATTCGCGGGAAACTCGATCGCGATCCAGGCCGGCCCCGCGAGGAGTGGGGTCGCGACGGTGAAAGCGAACAGGGCGGCGAGCAACGAGCGGCGGCGAACCATCGGGTCTCCGAGTTGGGTACGGCCCGGTGAGACGTTCGGCTACCGCGAAGCGTTTGAATCGACCCGGATCGTCCCTTTGAACGTCCGGGCGGTGACCTGCGCGCCACCCTTCTTGCCGGCGGCGCCGACCAGGAGGGACAGCGTCCCGGCACCGTGTCTGGTCTCCCGGCCGTCGAGCGCCGTCACCACTTCACCGGCCACCGAGGTGAGCTCCAGTCGCGCGTCGACCGGCGGCGCGAGCACCAGGTGCACGTCGCCCCCGTGGGTCTCCAGGTCGAGCCGTCCCGAGCCCGACAGATGCCCCCGGACCTCGATGTCGCCCGAGACGGTCTCGAGCCGCGCGGTGAGCAGCGCCGGCGCGGCGAGCGTGATGCCGCCCTGCACGCTGGTGACCGAGACGTCCCCTCGCTGACCCTTCGGATCGTCGATTGTGACGGTGCCCGAGCCGGCGCGCACCCGGAGCACGCCGGCGATCCCCTCGACCGAGACGTTGCCATCGATGGTTTCGAGCAGCGCGACCCGGGGCGAGCCGGCCAGGCTAAGCTGGCCCGTCACCGCCACCGCCTCGACCTCGCCCAGCATGGACTCCACCCGGACCGCCGCCGACGCGCTCTTGATCCAAACCCGGGCGTCCGCGGGCACCCGGACGGTGAGATCGGAGCCCGGCATGCGCGCCGGGTCCTGGCCTTCGACACCGATCTTGGCGGCATCCCCGATGCCGCCCGCGTAGAGGTGTCCGCCACCGGCGGGCACCCGCGCCACGATGTCCGCGGAATCGCGGTCCCACCCGATCACCGTCGTCGTGCCGATCAGGTTGTGGATCCGGATCGCCGCGCTCGGGTTGAGCCTGAATCCGAGATGCCGCTCCTGAGCGTGCGCCGTCCCCACGACCAGCAGCGGCAGGACGAAGACCCAGCACCTCATCCGCCGTCCTCCCGATAGCTGGAGACCCGCTCGAGAAACTCGATCTTCCGCTGGTAGGCGGCCAGCACCATCTGCTCGAGGGCGCGATTGCGCGGGTCGGAGGTGAGGGCCCGCCGGGTCTCGGCCAGGGCCAGTTCGATCACTTCGAGGTTGGCCTCCACCACCCGCCGCGTCTCAGGGGCGAGCTCGGGCTCCGCGGCGCGATAGTCCGCCGCGAGCACGGCGGCAAGCTCACGGTAGCGCGACTCCGTCTCGACGAACGACCCGGCGCTTGACGCCGACTCGGCGGGGAACCCCGGCAGGGTGATTCGGCTGAGCGTAGCGCCGAGCGCGAGGAGCAGCAAGGCGGCCGCGGCCAGGCCCCACACCGGAAGGGTGACCTTGCCGCGGGTTCGAATCCGGCGCTCGATCGCGGGCCAGAGATCCGGCGCTGGCAAGCGCTTGGGCAGGGCGGCGGCGGCCGGGGCGATCGCGCGGGCCGCGGCCAGATCCTCCGCGCAGTCCGCGCACTCGGCCAGGTGCCGCTCGGAGGCCGCCCGCTCCCGGTCGGCGAGCTCGCCGGCGAGGTAGGCGTCGAGGCGGTCTCGCAGCTCGTCACAGTGCATCAGGAGAGCACCTCCCTGAGCAGCCGGCGGGCTCGAAAGAGCTGGGCCTTCGAGGTGCCGACCGCGATGCCCGTGAGCTCCGAGATCTCCTGATGCTGATAGCCCTCGACGTCGTGCAGCACGAACACGGTCCTGGCCCCGGGCGGGAGCCCGGCGATCGCCTGCTCGAGATCGAGCTTGATGCCGACCGGCGCCGGCGCCACCCGGCCCACGGGACCATCGGTGTCTTCGGAGCTCACGAAGCGTCGACTCCGGCGCCAGGCGCTCCGCCGATCGGAGAGGATCACGTTCACCGCGAGGCGATAGAGCCAGGTGCCGAAGGAGCTCGCGCCCCGGAAGCTGGCGAGCGCCTCCCAGGCGCGCACGAAGACGTCCTGAGTGAGGTCGTCCGCCTCCGCGGGACGGTAGGCCAGTCGGCGGGCCAGCGCGTAGATCCGGTCGACATGGGCGCGGTAGAGCGCCTCGAACGCCGGCTCGCTGCCCTGCTGGGCGGCCAGCACCTGGGCGGGCACGGCGGCGGGATCCGGGCCGGATCGTCCGGGCCCGGCGAGCTCGAGGGCGATGGTGGTCACGTCGGAATTGGACGCCGCTCCCCGGACCGGGGTTTAAGTGGGAATCGGGAGCCCGTCATGCCTCGACCGGTCCCTCCTTCTCGCGGAACGCGACGTAGAAGAAGGCCGCCGCCGCCAGCCCGATGAAGGCAACCACCCGCCAGAGCGGACCGTACGCGATGCCACCGTCCGGGGTGGCGTACCACTCGCTCAGCATCCCGGACAGGATCCCGCCCAGAACGGGGCCGCCACCGAGGATCAAGATCCCGAAGACGGTCTGAGCCGAGTGCCTCACGTCGGCCGGCGCCACCCGGTCCGCGTAGATGAAGCCCGCCGCGAAGAAGCAGGCGTAGCAGATCCCGTGGAGGGCCTGGCTCGCCACCTGGACCTCCACCGGCAGCGAGGTGACGCTCCAGATGAGGTACCGGACGAAGTACGCCAGGGCGCCGATGCTGATGACCGTCCGGAACCCGAGCTTGGCGAGCATCAGCCCGAGCGCCGCCATGACCGCGATCTCGCTGAACTGACCGATCGTCATTGCCGGGCCGATCTGACTGTCCAGGAGCCCCAGGTGTGAGAGGAATGGCGGCGTCTGAATGAAGTAGATCTGGTGGATGATGCTGATCGGGAGGCTCGCGACCACCAGCGCCAGGAAGGACGGCTCGCGGAGGAGACGGAAAGCCTTCGCGAAGGCGAGCGACTCGGCGGCCTCGCGCTTCGGGGGTGTCGCAGGGAGCAGCAGGCAATACGCGGCGTAGGCCCAGGAGATGAGGGCGGCGAACCGGAGCGAATCGGCCAGCCGGGAGGTGACGTTGGCCTTCTCCGGCCCGACCAGGAACGGCGGCACCCATTGGAGCGACAGATCGCTCTGGAGATAGAGCATCGGGAAGGCCCAGCTGACCGCGATCCAGCCGATCGTGCCCCAGACCCGGACCTTGGGAAACTGCCGGTCGCGATCGCTCAGATGGGCGAACGCCATCGAGTTGGACAGCGCCAGCGTGGGCATGTAGACGACGCTGTAGAGAATCGAGAGCAGCAACCAGGACGGGTAGTCGGTTCGGCCGGCAGTGAGCCACTTGACCACCCCGCCGACCACTAGCAGCACCGCCAGGAACCGCTCGGTCCTGAAGTACCGATCGGCGAGTTGGCCGGCGATGAACGGCGAGGCGATCGCTCCGATCGATCCGGCCAGACCGAGGATCAGCCCGATCTGCGGCCCCGTGAACCCGAGGCCGCCCTCGGCCGGCGAGGCGGAGAGATAGCGGGCGGCGAGGGGGAGCCACGCCCCCCACACGGCATACTGCAGGAACATCATGACCGACAGTCGTCCGACCGGCGACTTGCTCAAGGTCCCTCCAGTAAATAAGGGAATACTTGCTTAATTACTGTAAACCCTTGCTGAACAATCTCTTCAGCCGAGTGGGCAGACTGTCAGACACGGCAGGCCGGGCATGATCATGCGGGCGGCTCCGGTCCGCGAAACCATGAGTGCCCGGGTCCGTGCCGCCCGTCGGCCCCGCCAGCTCGATCCCCGTCCGCCGACTTCGAGGGCCCGTGGGCGACCGATCGGACCTGTTACGGGCCCGGCTCGACCCCTACATTCTCGGATCCCCTGGCCATCCCGACCCATGACCCAAAGACTCACCCGCCGCGAGCTGCTCCAGGCCGGCCTCGGAGCCGTGATGCTGCCGTGGGACCGACCCGCAGAGCCCCCGGCCCAGCGATACCAGATCTCCCTGGCGCAGTGGTCGTTCCACCGAACCCTTCGGAGTGGCGCGATCGACCACCTCGATTTCGCCAGGGTCGCCCGCCGGGACTTCGGGGTCGGCGCGATCGAGTACGTCAACACCTTCTTCAAGGACCGGGCGACCGACGCGGCCTACCTCCGGGAGATGAACCGACGAGCGGACGGCGAGGGCGTCTACCAGCACCTGATCATGTGTGACGGCGAGGGCCGGCTCGGCGACCCCGACCCGGCGGCCCGGGCCAGGGCCGTCGAGAACCACCAGCGCTGGCTCGACGCCGCCAAGACGTTGCGCTGCGCGACCATCCGCGTCAATGCCGCGAGCGAGGGAAGCGCCGAAGAGCAGCAGCGGCTCGCGGCGGACGGTCTCCGGCGACTGACCGAGCTCGCCGAGCCGCTCGAGCTCAACGTGATCGTGGAGAATCACGGGGGTCTCTCGTCCCACGGCGACTGGCTCGCCGGCGTGATGCGCCGGGTGGACCATCCGCGCTGCGGGACCCTGCCCGACTTCGGCAACTTCTACGAGTACGACCGCTACCGGGGCGTCGCCGAGATGATGCCCTTCGCGAAGGCACTGAGCTCCAAGTCCCACGATTTCGACGGGTACGGAAACGAGACCCACACCGACTACGTCCGAATGATGGAGATCGTCCAGTCCGCCGGATATCGCGGCTGGATCGGCATCGAATACGAGGGCAGCGGACTCGGCGAGCGCGACGGCGTCGCCGCCACGCTGCGACTCCTCAGACGGGTCATCTCGCTCGAGCCCCGAGGCTGATCGTGAGTACGTCTACGGATCGACGCAGCTTCCTCCGCCACTCCGCCGGCCTCGCCGCCGGACTCGGCGGCCTCTCTGCCGACCAGACCAATCGACTGATCGACCGTCTGACCGCGCTTCCGACCCCGGTCGCGGGCCCGCGGCGGATTCCAGGGGAACAGGAGCCCGCCCGGATCGGGGTGATCGGCACCGGCGGCATGGGAACCGGCCACGTAGAGGCGTTTGCCCGAATCGGCACCGATGGACGCGCGGCGGTCCGGGTGGCCGCGCTGGCGGACGTCTGCAGGGCCCGCCTCGACGCCGCCCGCGCCAAGGCGGAGGAGATCCAGGGCGAAGGCAGCGTGGAGACCCACTACGCCGACTACCACGCCCTGCTCGAGCGCCCCGACCTCCACGGGGTCGTCATCGCGGTGCCGGAGCATTGGCACGCCCGGATCACCGAGGAGGCGATCGAGGCGGGAAAGGCGGTCTACGTCGAGAAGCCGATGACGCTGAGGCTGCCCGAGGCGCTGCGGCTGACCGACGTGGTCGAAAAGAGCCCGGGCTGCCTGGTCACCGTCGGCACCCAGTTCGTGATGTACGGGAGCTATCGCAAGGCCCGGGAGCTGATCGCCGACGGGGCGATCGGCAAGCCGGTCTGGAGCCAGACCAGCTACTGCCGGAACAACAGGGACGGGGAGTGGCTCTACTACGAGGTCGACCCCGCCTGGGAGCCAGGGGTCAACCTGGACTGGAAGCAATGGTGCGGTCCCCTCGGTAGCGTGGATTGGAATCCCGAGATCTACGCGCGCTGGCGTCGCTATCGGAAGTACTCGACCGGGATCATCGGCGACCTGCTGGTCCACCGAATCGCGCCGCTGATCATGGCGCTCGACCTGGGGTGGCCCACCCGAGTCGTCGCGAGCGGCGGGCACTACGTGGACAAGGCGATGGAGAACCACGACCAGATCAGTCTCACGGCCGAGTTCGAGGGCGAGCACACGATGGTCGTCGCCGGGTCGACCGTGAACGAGCTGGGCCTCGAGACCGTGATCCGGGGCCACCACGGCAACCTCTACGTCGGCGGACGGCAGGCGCTGCTCCGACCCGAGCGGCTCTACGCGGACGAGGTGGAGGAGCAGGTCTTCCCCGGCGAGGACCTGGGTGACGAGCAGGATCAGCTTCGGATCCAGTGGCTCGACGCGATGCGGAGCAAAGCGCCATCGGCGAGCCCGGTCGAGCTCGGCGCCAAGGTGATGGTGATCGTCGACCTCGCCACCCGCTCCCTGTGGGAGGGGTCCGCCTTCGGGTACGATCCCGCCAAGCGCAAGGTGAAGAAGCTCTGACCGCCTCGATCGCCTCGCCGCCGGGCGGCGAGGTCCGCCTCGCCCGAGAGGCCATGGCCACGCGCTTCGAGCTGGTGGCCCATGGCACGGAGCCGGCGCTGCTCCTCGCGGCCGCCGAAGCCGCGCTGGAGGTCGTCGACGAGCTGGCGGTCCGGCTGAGCCGCTTCGATCCGTCGGGTCTGCTCGCCCACCTCCGTCGGGTGGCCCCTCGGAAGGTGGCCGTCGACGCCGCGACCCTGTCCCTCTTCGAAGACGCTCTGGCCATCGCCGCGTGGACCGACGGTCGGTTCGACGTGACCGGCGGCGTGGGCGGACTGCTCGTGCATTCCGAGGAGGGGGCGATCTCCCTGGAGTCGGCCGCGACCGAGCTCGATCTCGGGGCGATCGCCAAGGGACACGCGCTCGACCTCGCCGTGGCGGAGCTCCGAGCGGCCGGTGTGGCCGGGGCGTTCGTCCACGGCGGCACCAGCAGCGGGATCGCGCTGGGCTCCGCGGTGGACGGCCGGCCCTGGCGGGTGGCGCTCGAGGGCAAGCTCCCCGCTCCGGTGTTCGAGCTGGCGGATCTCGCCTACTCCGTGTCGGCGACCCATCGGGTTCGGGAAGGCGCCGCGGAGCGACACCTGCGGGGCCGTGACGGCGAGCCGGTTGCGGCGACCCGGACCGTCGCGATCGTGGGACCGAGTGGCCGGGTGGCCGATGCCTGGGCGACCGCGGTCGCGGCGGGAGCGCCACGCCGGCTGCCGGCGGGGCCAGGCTGGCGCGGGTGGATTCGCGACGACGACGCGACCTGGCAGCCAATGCCCGAGTCGCCGACGTGACCGATCGCCGAGCCTTTCTGCACCGAGCGGCCGGCTCGGTCGCGAGTCTCGCGCTGCTGCCCGAGCTGGCGCGACTGGGGCCGAGGCGTCTGGTCGAGCCGAAGGCCATCGGCCTGGTCGGCGTGGGTCGCCAGGGACGGGCGATCATCACCGAGCTGCAGAAGATCGAGGGCGCGCGGATCGTGGCGGTGGCGGACACGAATCCCGCCCGGCTCGCGAGCGCGCTCGATCGGGCACCCGGCAGCGAGGGGTTCGCCGATCACCGTGCGATGCTGGATCGGCGGCGCGACCTCGAGGCGATCGTGGTCGCGACCCCGACCCACCTCCACCGGGCGATCGTCGAGGACGCCTTGAGCGCCGGGCGGCACTGCTTCTGCGAGGCGCCGCTCGCCCACACCGTCGAAGACGCCCGCGCCATCGTCGTCGCCGCCGAGATGAGCAACCGGATCTTCATGGCCGGGTACCAGGCGCGCTCGAATCCGGTCTACCAGCTGGCCCGGACCTTCTTCAAGACGGCGTCCTTCCGGGACTTCGTCTCGGGACGCACGCATTATCACCGGAAGACGTCCTGGCGGTTCCCGCCGCCGGACGGCATGAGCGCGGCAGAGAGCAACTGGCGGCTCGACCCAGAGCTGTCGCTCGGTCTGATCGGGGAGATCACCTCGCATCAGCTCGACGTCTTCCATTGGTTCCGGGAGACGATGCCCACCGAGGCGCTGGGATTCGGCTCGATTCAGCTCCGCACGGACGGCCGCGAGGTCGCCGACTCGGTGCAGGCGATCTTCCGATGGGCGGACGGGACGGCCGTACAGAGCGAGGCGACGCTCGCCAACTCGTATGGCGGGCAGCGGGAAGCGCTCCATGGCACCAACGCCTCGTTCGACCTGGCGTGGTCGCACGGTTGGATGTTCAAGGAGCTCGATGCGCCCACGATGGGCTGGGAGGTCTACGCGCTGCGGCAGCAGTTCCATCACGACGAGGGCATCATCGTGATCGCCGACGCCACCAAGCTCGCCGAGCTGGGCCAGCTGAAGGAAGGCATCGGGCTTCCGTACTCGCCGCTCTACTACGCGCTCGCCGATTTCCTGCGGAGCGTGACCTTTCCCAACGTGCCCGTGCCCTGCACCGCGCGCGATGGGCTCGCCAGCACCGTGGTCGGCATTCTCGGCAACCAGGCCATCCGCTCGGGCACGACCGTGACGATCGACCCGGCCCTCTGGACCGATTGACGCAAAGAGCCCCGGATCGGGGGTCAGCCGATCCGGGACTCTCGCGCGACGGGCGTCTCGGTCAGGGCTGACCGAAGTACACGCCGCCCGACAGCACCAGCTGCGAGTTGTCGGCCACGATGTCGATTCGCGCCTCCGCAAACGGGATCAGCGTGCCCGCCGTCTTGAAGCGAAGGCCACCCAGAATGCTCAGTCCGATGTCAGAGTCCGAGCCGGAGATACTGGATTGACCGCTGCCGACCTCGACCGAGGAACGCGCCAGCAGCACGCCTCCGCCGGCGTAGGGCGTGATCCCCTTCCCGCGCTCGACGAAACGATAGATCGCGTTGGCCGAGATCTCCCAATAGGTCGCGTCGACGCCGAAGCTCTCATCGGGAAAGAAGTAGTCGAAGGTGATGAGGCCCTCGATCGGTTTCGAGTCGGCGAGGCTGCCCACGCCGAAGTTGAGCCGGGCGCCGAGTCCGACGTCGGTGTCGCCCCCCCAACTCAGATTGGCCCCGAACCGGACCTGGGCCTCCGCGGTGCGCCCAGCCGCCAGGGTGACCGCGCCAACCGCAACCAGGCCAAGCAGCAACTTCCTCATTGGACCTCCTCCTGGGGGATTATTGCGCCCGCGTCGACTGCCAGGCCACCAGCTGCCAATGGCCGTCGCGGCGGACGTGAACCGTGGTGAACAACAGGTCGACCGGAATGGTCTGCCCATTCATTTGGACCCGCACATGCACGCGTCCGTTGCCTACCGCAGCCTCGCCGAAGACCCGGTGCCTCATCTCGGCCGGCGCGATCGAGTCGTAGCGGATCCGATCGGTCGCGATCGTCTCGAGGAAGTGCGCCTTCGACTCGATCAGGGCGTTGGAGTGGGTGTAGACCAGATCCTCCGCGAGGAGCGAGTCGAGCGCGACGGTGTCCCGCCGAACCTGGGCCTCGAAGCGCGCCAGCTCGGTGCGGCGGACCTGCTCCTCGGCTTCGGCGGCCTCTGGCGGGGTGTCCGCCGGCGGGCCGGGAGTCGGAGCGGGTGCGCACCCGATGCCGGCGAGAACGGCGACGAGAGCGGTCTGCAGCGTGCTTCGCATCCTCAGTCCTCCGCCGGCCGCAGGACGATCCGTCGATAGCGGACCCCGGTGTGATCGCCCTGCAGCATGATGGGACCGGGAGCCGCCTCCTCACTGTCGAGCGCGCCGCCCGTGATCCCGGGTATCTCCGCCCTGTCGATCACCGTCACCCCGTTCAGCGCGACGATCACCCGCCGCCCCACCAGCTCGATCTCCAGCCGCTGCCATTCGCCGGCCGGGAGCGCCGGCAGAGCGGTCGGCGTGAGCTGCCCGTACACGCCGCCCATCCGGCGACTGTGCGGGTCTCGGCCAGCGTCGTCCTGAACCTGGACCTCATGCCGTCCCCTCAGGTAGACGCCGCTGTTGCCTCCCGGTGGGACATTGACCTCGAGCGAGAGTCGAAAGTCGGTAAACCGACGGGTCGTGAAGAGATCGCCGCTCGGCGGGGTGTTGATCAACTCGCCATCCGCCAGGGTCCAGCCGTTCGGACCCGCGGGGTCGCGCAGCTGCCAACCGGCTAGACCGTCTCCGAGCAGGTCGATGACCTCGCCGAAGACGACGGAGTCGCGGGGCGCGAGCGCGGGCGCGCGGTGGCCATCGAAGGAGACCGAGTCCCGCCCACCCCGCATCGTCCCGACCAGCCGGTCGCCGGCCTGGATCTCGCCTTCGAGCACGGTCGCCGGCGCGGACGGATCGCCTTCGTCCGGCCACGAGAAGCTGAAGCGCTTCCCCTCGCTTCGGATCCCGGCGATCGGCGTGGCGTGTCCGAACCGCCCCTGGAAGCGTCCAGCGAGCGAGTCGCCCTCGGTCCGGACCTCGAGCCAGCCGGGGTAGCGCTCCCCACCGTCCGTGAAGCTCACGTCCCAGCGACCGACGAGTGCGGTTCGGTCCGCCCCACACCCCACCACCATGCCGGCGGCGGCGAGCAGCGCGGGCCCCGACCAGCGTCCGCTCACCCCTCAGTACGAGATGGTGAGGCCGGCGGTGAGGAAGCGATCGGTCTTCTTGAGGCGCTCGCCCGGCGTGGACGGATCGGCCGCGAGCCCCGGCAGATTGTCGAAGCGGACCACGTAGCCGATCTTGAGACCGACGTTGGTCGAGATCGGCGCGACCAGCGCGGTCTCGCTGTCGAGTCGCCAGTCTTCCGTGTCGTCGAAGTTCGGCGTGAAGTCGAGCGACTGAGTGAGGAAGGTGGTCTTGGTGAAGGTGTGCTTGTAGAGAGCGCCCGCTCGCCCCGCCTTGAAGTTGTCGTCGACCTCGCCGCTCTCGTCCCCGATGGTGTTGCGCTGCTGGAAGAGGGAGAGTCCGGCTTCCAGGGTCAGCTCGTCGTTCGGCTGCCGGATGGCCCGGAGGGCCAGGCCGATCGTCTCCTCGAACCGACGGTCGATGCCGCCGAAGACATTCCGATCCCAGCCGGTGAGCCCGAACAGGTAGAGCTTGGGCGTGAGCTCGAGGTCGAGCCGCGCCTGGGCCCGGTAGTTCTCGGCGTTCTTCACGCCGTCCGCGCGGCCATAGACGATCCCCAGGATCTGGGTAAAGATCAGCGACTTGTCGGCCTTCTGCACGACGAGCTTGTCCCCGAGGTTGAAGGTCGAGACGCTGGTGTTGCCGGCCGTGCTCACGAAGCCGAAGTCGGCCGTGAACGAGGTCGTCTTCTCGTCCTGCGCGCGAGCCGAGTCGACCGGTGCGAGGGCGGCCACCGCCGCGACGATGGCGAGGGTCGCCCTGGGTCCGAGAGCCATGGCCAGCGAGCCTCCACGTTAGGGTTCTCGAGCGCCTCAAGAATAGTGGGGGGCTTCGCCTTGTCCAGGGAGTGATTCGGTCGTAAATCTCGGCCCGGTGATGGAGAATCGACCACCGAGCGAGCATACGAGGTGAGGATGGAGTACACCCGATTGGGCAACACCGGACTGACGGTGTCGCGGCTGTGTCTCGGCTGCATGAGCTATGGCGATCCCGGCTGGCGGCCGTGGGTGCTCGAGGAAGCCGCCGCCCGGCCGTTCTTCCGACGCGCCGTGGAGCTCGGCATCAACTTCTTCGACACGGCCAACATGTATTCGCTCGGGGTGAGCGAAGAGGTCACCGGACGCGCGCTCCGGGACTACGCCCGGCGCGACGAGGTGGTGGTCGCGACCAAGGTCTTCTTCGGGATGCGGGGCGGCCGGCCGAACACCGGTGGCCTCTCGCGCAAGCACATCGCCGAGGCCTGCGAGGCCAGCCTCCGGCGACTCGGCGTCGAGGCGATCGATCTCTATCAGGTCCACCGCTTCGACCCCGAAACCCCGCTCGAAGAGACCCTCGAGGCGCTCGACCTCCTGGTCCGCCAGGGCAAGGTGCGCTATCTCGGCGCCAGCTCGACCTATGCCTGGAAGATGATGAAGGCGCTGGCCGTCGCCGACGCCCACGGCGGGAGCCGCTTCGTTTCGATGCAGAATCACTACAACCTGCTCTACCGCGAGGAAGAGCGGGAGATGATGCCGCTCTGCCGCGATCAGGGGATCGGGGTGATTCCCTGGTCGCCGCTCGCCCGAGGGCTCCTGGCGCGGAAGCCTGCCCCCGCCGGCACCGCCCGGGCCGGCAGCGACACCCTGACCCCCGAGCTCTACGACCATCCGGGCGATCGCGAGATCATCGAGGCGAACGCCCGGGTGGCCGAGGCGCGCGGGGTGTCTCCGGCAGAGACGGCGCTGGCCTGGCTCCTCGGCCGGCCCGGCGTCACGGCGCCGATCGTCGGCGTCACCAAGCTCGAGCAGCTCGAAGCCGCGGCTCGAGCGCTCTCGCTCTCGCTCACCGAAGAGGAGGTTGCGGCGCTGGAGGCGCCGTACCTGCCCCGTCCGATCCGCGGGTGGTACGAGGGGCGGCGGCTATGAGGCCGAGCGCCGCCGCACCTCCTCCTCGGTGAGGCCGAAGAGCTGCGGCGTCTCGACGCCGAGGAGCCCGAGCATCAGGTAGATCTGGCCGCGATGATGGGCCTCGTGCTCGACCATCGCGCGGAGCCACTTGGCGGTGGTGATCTCGCTGCCGGCCGGGGTCACGCTCTTGCCGACCATGTCGGCCGGGGTCAGCGCCCCGAAGATCGCCAGCGACTCCTCGTGGCAGCGATCCAGCAGTGTCCCGATGGCCGCGCTGCCCTCGGCGAGCTCGGGGCCATGACCCGGATACCGCGAAGGACGCCCCGAGACGTTCTCCGCGTACATCCAGCGCTCGAGGGCGCCCAGGTGCCGGAAGAGGTCTCCAAAGCTCCAGCGCCCCGGCCCCGGGGACCACTCGATCCGCTCTTCGGGCACGAGCGGCAACAGCCGCCGGGTCCGCCTGCGGAATCCACGCCAGTACGCCGCGAAAGCGGCCCCACTCTCGACTCCCGTCATCCCGGCTCCTCCCCGACTCCCGCCCCCCGGTTGACCGAACGGAGGCGGCTTCGCATTCTATCACCTGACGACGATCGGCACCTGCCCATCCTTCCGGAGCGTCGAGCCCTGGAGACCGGAGTGATGACTCAACAACCCGACCGAATCCGCCAGTATCTCCGACGACGAGGATGCACGCCGAGCGTCGTCAAGGGGGGCCTCGAAGGACTGCTCTCACACTGGGAAAGCGTGGTGGGCGCGGTGGGCGACGGATACGACCTCACCCTGCCGGATTATCAGACCGACATGGACCTCCGCGACGTGCTCCAGGGCGCCCTCGAGTACGCGACCCAGGACCAGCGGGCCGAGGCCGAGCGCCGGCTCGAAGCGCTCGATCGGCGGTTCCGCGACCTGACGGTCGACTGCGGGCCGGTCGCCGGCGACGAGCTGGCCGCCGAGAACGGCTACGACCCGACCGACCACTGGTGGTTCTTCCGACGGCCCAAGCAGCCGGCCCCGGACTTCGAGGAGGAGCTCCGCGAAGCCGGCCTCGTCTGACCCCGGAGCGCCGCTCCTCCTCTACGACGGGCTCTGCGCGCTCTGCAACACCACGGTGCGCCTGGTCGTCCGCTTCGACACGCGGAAGAACATGCGCTTTGCCGCGCTCCAGGGCGAGACCGCAGCCCGACACCTCGCCCGACATCCCGAGCTCGAGGGGGTAGACTCGATCGTCCTGATCGAGGACGGGGCCGCCCGGGTCCGCTCCGAGGCCGTGCTGGCCGTGATCCGCTATCTCGGTTGGCCCTGGAAGCTCCTGCTGGTCGGCCGACTGATCCCCCGGGCCGTCCGCGATTGGTGCTACGACGCCGTCGCGACGCGCCGCAAGCGGGTCTTCGGCGCCTACGACGCCTGCCCGGTCCCACCCGCCGACGCCAGGTCCCGCTTCCTCCCCTGAAGTCCGACTGGCGGCGCTCCGGGCCGCGAGGCAACATTGGGACATGAACGACGCCTTCCTGATCGACGCGGTCCGCACCCCGCGCGGACGCGGCAAGCCCGATGGATCCCTGGCCGAAGTGTCGCCGGTCGAGCTGGCGGCGACGCCGATCCGCGCCCTGATCGACCGCCACCGGCTCCCGGCCGATACCGTCGACGACGTGGTCCTTGGCTGCGTCGAGCCGCTCAAGGACCAATCCGGGGTGGGCCGCTGGGCCGTGCTCGCCTCCGGGCTCGGTGAGCGGGTCCCCGCCACCGTGATCAACCGCTACTGCGGCAGCGGGCTGGAGTCGGTCAACCTGGTCGCGGCCAAGATCATGGCGGGCCAGATCGAGCTTGGCGTGGGCGGCGGGGTCGAGATGATGTCGCGGGTCCCGATGGGGTCCTCCGGCTTCGCGCCGGCCACCGACCCCCGGCTCGCCGCCGCGTTCCACTTCGTTCCACAGGGCGTCTCCGCCGACCTGATCGCCACCCGGTACGGCATGAGCCGCGAGGGCCTCGACGGCTACGCGGTCGAGTCGCAGCGGCGGGCCAAGGCCGCCTGGGACGAGTGCCGGTTCAGCCGGTCGGTCGTCCCGGTGCGCGATCGGAACGGCGTCACCGTCCTCGATCGCGACGAGCACCTCCGCCCCGACAGCACGATCGAGTCGCTCGGCAAGCTCGAGCCCTCCTTCGCCAAGGTTGCGGCCCTGGCCGGCTTCGACCGGGTGGTCCTGCAGCGCTACCCGGAGATCGAGCGGTTGCGGCACTTCCACCACGCCGGCAACTCGAGCGGCATCGTGGACGGCGCCGCGGCCGTGCTGGTGGCCGGCGCCGGCGCGGTCGCACGTCTCGGGCTCACCCCCCGCGCGCGGATCCGGGGCTTTGCGGCGACGGGACAGGATCCGACCATCATGCTCACCGCGCCCGCTGAAGCCTCGCGCAGAGCCCTCGAGCGCGCCGGTCTCTCCGTGGGCGAGGTCGACCTGTGGGAGATCAACGAGGCCTTCGCCTCGGTGGTCCTCTACTTCCTGCAGGAGATCGGCGTCGCGCACGACCGGGTCAACGTCAACGGTGGCGCGATCGCGATGGGGCATCCGCTCGGCGCCACGGGCGCGATGATCCTGGGCACCCTGCTCGATGAGCTGGAGCGACGCCAGCAGCGAATCGGGGTGGCCACGCTCTGCGTGGCGGGCGGGATGGCCGTGGCCACGGTGATCGAGCGGATCGGGGGGACCGACTGATGGGCACGCATCTCGACGCCCGGATCGAGGGCGGGATCGCCATCCTGAGCTTCGCCACTCAGCCCGCCCACCAGCCGAACACTTTCAACGACGCGACCATCGGCGAGTTCGAGGAGACGGTCCGTCCGCTCTTCGCCGATCCGGACGTCCGCGGCATCGTGATCACCTCGAGCAAGCCGGACTTCATCGTCGGCGCCGACCTGCAGATGCTGGCCGGGGCGCGCGCGCTCCCCCGGGCGACCTTCTTCGAGCGGGTCCGTCGGATGCAGCTCCTGCTGCGGGACCTCGAGCGCTGCGGCAAGCCGGTGGTGGCGGCCATCAACGGGACCGCCGTCGGAGGCGGGTTCGAGCTCGCCCTCGCCTGTCACGTCCGGGTCGCCGCGGACCTGCCGGCCATCAGAGTCGGGCTCCCGGAGGTCAAGCTCGGGCTGCTGCCCGGCGCCGGCGGGACCCAGCGGATGCCGCGGCTGATCGGGATTCGTGAGGCGCTCGGCCTGATCACCCAGGGCAAGACGATCCCGGTCGGCAAGGCGGCGGCGCTCGGCCTGATCCACGAGGTGGTCCCCGCAGACCAGCTGCTCACGCGGGCCATCGCGCGGGCGCGGGAACTGGACGGAGCGGTGCAGCCGTGGGACGTGAAGGGCTTCCGCATCCCCGGCGGGGAGGTCCACTCGCCGGGCGGATTCGAGACCTTCAGCGGCGGCAACGCCATGATCACCAAGGAGACCTGGGGCAACTACCCCGCTCCGCGGCTCGCGGCGGACGCCGTCTACCACGGACTCCAGCTCCCGATCGACCAGGGCCTCAAGATCGAGGCCCGCAACTTCGTCGAGCTGGCGTACGATCCCAAGACGGCCGGGATGATCCGCACGCTGTTCTTCGGCATGAGCGAGGCCAAACGGCTGAAGACGCGCCCGAAGAGCGTGCCGACGAAGCGCTACTCCTCGATCGGCGTGATCGGCGCGGGCCTCATGGGACACGGCATCGCGCACGCGGCGGCGATCAACGGCGTCGAGGTCGTCCTCCTCGACGTCGACGCGAAGGCCGCCGAGCACGGCAAGGAGCGGATCGGGGCGATCTTGATGGAAGCGGTCGGCAAGGGCCGTCTGAGCGAGTCGGACGCCAATGCCGCGCTCGCTCGGGTCCATCCCACCGCCGATTACGCGACGCTCGGCGGGTGTCAGCTCGTGATCGAAGCGGTGTTCGAGAAGCGCGAGCTCAAGAACAGCGTGATCGAGCGGGTCGAGGCCGCGATCGCTCCGGACGCGATCGTCGGCAGCAACACCTCGACGCTTCCGATCACCGGGCTCGCCCAGGCCAGCCAGCGTCCCGATCGTTTCATCGGCCTCCACTTCTTCTCCCCGGTCCAGAAGATGCCGCTGGTCGAGGTGATCCTGGGCGAGCGGACCTCCGAGGCGACCCTCGCCGAGGCGCTCGACCTCGTGAAGGCGATCGGCAAGACGCCGATCGTGGTCCGCGACGGGCGCGGCTTCTTCACCAGCCGGGTCTTCGGCACCTACGTCACCGAGGGCGTGGGCATGCTCGCCGAGGGCGTGTTGCCGGCGCTGATCGACAACGCCGGGCGACTGGCCGGGATGCCGATGGGCGCCCTCACCGTCGCCGACATGGTCAACATCGACCTCTCCCACAAGATCAGACAACAGACCAAGGCCGACCTCGGCGACGCGTACCAACCGCAGCCCGCCGACGGCGTGATCGATTTCATGGTGGAGCGCGGACGCTACGGCCAGAAGACCAAGGCCGGCTTCTTCGACTACCAGGACGGCGACAAGCGACTCTGGCCCGAGCTCACCACCCATTTTCCGCCGGCCGAGCGGCAGCCGGAGCTCGAGGCGGTCACGCGCCGCCTGCTCCACATCCAGGCGATCGAGACGCTTCGTTGCATGGAGGAGGGCGTGGTCCAGCGCCCGCAGGACGCCGACGTGGGCTCGATCCTCGGGTGGGGCTTCTGCCCGTTCTACGGCGGGATCGCCTCGTACGTCGACTACGTCGGCGCGGCGAGGCTCCTGGCGGAGTGCGAGATGCTCGCCCGCGAGCACGGACCGCGGTTCGCTCCGCCGGAGCTGTTGAAGTCCATGGCCGCGGACGGGCGGACCCTCTACCAATGAGCGCCCGGGGTCTCCCGACCCGGAGCGCTCTTGCGGCCGCCGCGATCTTGATCACGGGGTGCGAGCTCGCGGCGCCAGAGCTCGAGACCCGAACCCTCGCGCTTCCCTCGCCCGAAGGCGTGGAGCCGGTCTTCGAGCCGCACCTGTCGCTCGATCCCTCCGATCCCGACCGGATCCTGGTGGCGGCCCACTACGGGGTGGGCTACAACCGGGGCGGCAAGAGCATCTGGACCTGGCACTCCGGCGACGGTGGCAGGACCTGGGAGGGGGCGCGGATGCCACTCCCGAACGAGGCGGCCGCTCTGGCGGCCGACGCGGTCACCGGCTTCGACGAGCGAGGCCGCGGCTACGTCAGCTTCCTCTACGCCGACACGACCGGACGGCGCTTCGACGGCGGCGCGGCGCTCGCGGTCACCACCGAGGGAAGCAGATCGCTGGGGCCCGCCCGGACCTTCGTCGGGGGAGGCCTCGAGCGGGGCGGCGCGATCGACAAGGACTGGATCGCGCTCGACCGGCATCCGACGAGCCCCTTCCGCGGCTCCCTCTACCTCAGCTGGCACCGGAACATTCCCGACTTCGCCACCGGCACGGTGGCCTCGAGCTTCTGGGTGACCGCGAGTCGCGACGGGGGCGCAACCTTCGAGTCCGAGCGGCGGGTCGCCGACGCCTTCTCGGGACAGCTTGCCGTACGCCGTGACGGCACCGTCGATGCGATCTTCGCTCCCGCGGGAGAGGCGGTGCTGCTCCATGCCGCGTCGACCGACGGCGCGCGCACCTTCTCGGCTCCCGACACGATCGCCACCCTGATTCCCGCCGCGGGACCGCGCCCGACGACGCCGCTCGACGTGCCCGCGCTGCTCGCGCACGGCGACTCGCTGTTGGTCTGCTGGTCGGCAAGCCGGGCGGCCGACTCCACTCGCTTCGCGATTCGCTGTGCCATCTCGCCCGACGGTGCCCGCTGGGACGCTCCCAACGACGTCGTGCCCGACCTGCCGCGCTCGGAGAGTCTCGGCTTCCCGGCCCTCGCGAGCGGCGCGGGAGCCACCTGGCTCCTCGGCTACCACGGTGACAGCACCGGAACCCGGGTGGTGCTCTTCCGCTCGAAGGATGGCGGCAGACACTGGAGCGAGTTCCGCGAGCTCGCCCGACGTGGACTCGGCGTGGATCGATTCTGTCTCGCGGCGGGGGCGGCGTGCCGACGGGCGGAGCCCGGCACGGTCTTCTTCCCCGGGGACTATTTCGGACTCGACGCCGGTACCGAGCGGGTCGCCGCCGCGTTCGTGCTTCCCGCGGAGGAGCGACCCGACGCCCTCCCGACCGTGTACGTCAGCCTCGTGAGGCCCTGAGCCCTCGGCGATCGGGCCTGCCGCAGGATGGATCGCTCCGGGTCGGCTGCTTCATCGGCGATGGGGCGAGCGGTTCCGCGGGCGTGGGCGGCCACACTCTCCGGCTGGTCACTGTTCCCGGGCGGCCGCCCCTCGCGGCCCGGTGCGCCCGAGTCGAGCGGACGGCGGCCGGTCGCGCCGCGTAGCGCCGCGCCGCCGCACCGGCGCGAGGACCACGTCGCAATCCCGCAAGAGCCAGTCCCGCGCGTTCCCCGCGCGGAAGATTCCCCAATTGAGCAGTGAGCCTGCCGCCGTCGCGAGCAGCGCCCGAGCGAGACCGAGCTCGTCGTCCGCCTCGAGCTCTCCCGCCGCCACCGCGGCGCGCACCAGGTCGGCGGCCGCCGCCTCGTTGCGGCGGGAGAGCGCCAGGGTGATCCGGTGGAAGCTCGGGTCCGTCAGATCGACTTGGAAGAAGGCGAGGTGATTGGCGAGCTCGACCGGCGTCGGCGCCATCCCGGCGAAGCACGCCAGGAACTCGCGCAAGCGCTCGAGCGGCGAGTCGATCGTGGCGCGCAGGTGATCGAGGAGGGCCGCCGTGGGGTCCTCGCCGCCGGCCCCCGCCAGCGCGAGAAGCAGCTTCCGCTTGGAGCCGAATCGCTGGACCAGGGTCGCGGGCGCGAGACCCACCGCCATGGCGACGGCGGCGAGGGTGAACCGGGTCGGCCCGAGCTTGCCCATCAGACGACGGGTCGCGTCGAGGATGGCTTCGTCGGAAACGGTTCGAGGCCGTGGGCTCATGCTTGCGGACGCTCCTGGTCGGTCGTATTTATAAACGAACGATCGTTTATAAACAAGGATGGGTTCCATGTCCACGAAGACGCGATGGATCGCCGTAGTGGCCGGGGCGACCCGGGGGTGCGGCCGGGGCATCGCTCGCGCGCTCGGCGAGCGGGGCGCCATCGTCTACTGCACCGGCCGCAGCACGGCCGGGGCCCGCTCGTCGTACAACCGACCCGAGACGATCGAGGAGACGGCGGCCCTGGTGACCGCGGCAGGCGGCAGGGGGATTCCCGTCCGGGTCGACCACGGCGTGCCGGACGAGGTCGAGGCGCTGTTTGCGCTGGTCGAGCGCGAGCAGGGCCGCCTGGACATCCTGGCCGACTCGGTCGCGGGGATGGATCCCATGCTGGGCGCCTGGGACTACTGGGGCGTGGATCTCTCCAACGCCGACCGGATCCTCCATCAGGCGCTGCTGAGCCACGTGATCACCGCAAAGCACGCGCTGCCGCTGATCACCGGGCACCGCGGCGGGCTGATCGTCGAGGTCACCGAGGGCGACACGCTCGGCTGCGGGGGCAACGTGCTCACCTTCCTCGCGAAAACCGGGCTCAAGACCCTCGCCCTTTCGCTCGCGGAGACCCTTCGGAGCAAGCGCACGACGGTGGTGGCGGTCACGCCGGGATTCCTGCGCTCGGAGATGATGCTCGAGCACTTCGGCGTCACGGCGGACGACTGGCGCGAGGCCGGCAAGAAGGACCCCAACTTCCTCCACTCGGAGACCCCGATGCTGCTCGGTCGGGGGGTCGCCGCGCTGGCGGCCGACCCCGAACGCTTTTCCCGGAGCGGGCAGCTGCTCTCGTCGTGGGAGTTGGCGAGGAATTACGGAGTGGACGATCTGGACGGCACCCGGCCGGACTGGGGCACCCATTTCCGCGAGATCGTGGGCAGCATCCCCGGCTTCACGGACGCCGCGCGCCGCGAGGCGGAGTGGCTCGAGCTGCTCGCCGGCCGGAACCGCGCCCTACTCGACGTGCCTCCGAGCGTCTGAGGCGCGCGGCCGCAGCCTGAGGCTCACTCCTCACGAATGGTGAGCACGGGGTCGGTGGCCGCCGCTCGGGCCGCCGGCAGGTGGGCCGAGGCGACGGCTACGAGCAGCACGACCGCGGTCGCGCCGGTGAGGACCAGGGGATCACGGGCGTCGACTTGGTAGAGCAGCGACGACAGCAGGCGGGTCGCGCCGAACGCCGCGGCCAACCCGACCGCCGAGCCGATCCCCGCCGTGAGCGCGGCTTCACCCAGCACCATTCTCCGGAGCCTCCCGGGCTCCGCTCCGAGCGCGAGCCGAATCCCGAGCTCCCTGGTCCGGCCGGCGACCGCGTACGCCATCACCCCGTAGACCCCGACCGCGGCCAGCAGCACGCCGAGCCCCGCGAAGACCAACAGCAGGAAGGTGGCGAATCGGGTCCGCACCGTTGCGACCGCCTCCCGCTCGGCCATGGTCCGAACATCATAGATCGGCAGATTCGGATCGACCCGGTTGACCGCCCTTCGGACGGACTCGACCAGCAGCAAGGGATCGCCCTCCGTGGCCAGCACGTAGGAGGTGAAGCCGAAGCTCACCTGGAGCGCCGGCGCGTAGAGGTCGGGCCCCGCTTCGGCCGGGCTCGCGTGGAAGCGAACGTCGCCGACCACGCCGATGATCTCGGCGGTCGAGTCGCCGCCGGCGAAGTAGACGGTGTAGGCCGCGAGCCGCTTTCCGATCGGCGACTGACCGGGCCAGAGACGCTTCGCGGCGCTCTCGTTGATCACCACGACCCGCCGGCTCCCGCCGCGATCGCCCTCGTCGAACCATCGTCCTTCCACGAGCCGCACGCCGAGCGCCGTGAAGAACCCGGGCGTGACGTAGTGCACCCCGATCGACACCCGCTCGTCCGGTCTGGCCATCGTCGGGTCCGGCGTCACCACGCTGCTCATGCACCGGCCGGCCAGCGGGAGACAGGTCGCCGCGCCCACCTCGCGCACTCCGGGAATCGTGCGGAGCTCCTCGATCATCTGCCCCTTGGCCCGGACGGGATCGCGGGCCGAGAGGTCCTGGTCCGACGGCGAGACCTGGAAGCCGAGCACGCTGCGCGGCGTGAAGCCGAGATCGACTCGTTGCAGGCGGACCAGACTCTGCACCAGGAGGCCCGCCCCGGTCAGCAGGAGAAGCGCCAGCGCCGTCTCGAAGGCGACCAGGACCCGCTGCAACGTGACTCGCGACGGCGCAGCGCTCCGCGAGGAGAAGCTGATGCCGCCACCGACCACGTCCTGCACGCCCACCCGCCGCGAGCGGAGCGCGGGCCCCACGGCAACCAGCAGTCCGGCGAGCACCGCGAGCGCCACCGTGAGCGCGACGATCCGCCCATCGATGGACGCGGCTCGCAGGTCCACCAGTCCCACGCCACCGGCAGGGGCCAACGCGAGCAACGCCGGCAGCGCCACCCGGGCGAGCAGCAGCCCGACACCCGCTCCGAGAACGGCGAGGACCAGGCTCTCGACCGTCAGCTGTCTGATCAGATGCCGCGATCCGGCGCCCACGGCCAACCGCACCGCCATTTCTCGGCGCCGCCCGGCGGCCCGCGCGAGGAAGAGGTTGACCAGGTTGGCGCAGCCGATCAGCAACACGAGCCCGACCGCCACCGCCAGCACCAGGATCGTTCGGCGGATGCCCGGCTCGATTCGACTCTCCGTCAGCGAGGTGACGCGGCCGCTCCAGACGCGGTGCGGGGGCTCGCGGAACTGGTCGCCGATGCGAGTGGTGATCACCTCGAGCTCCGCCTGCGCGGTCGCGTGCTCGACCTCGGGAGCGAGACGCGCCACGACCGAGAGCCAGAAGTTGCCGCTCTCCTCGAGGATGGACGAGTACGAGAACAGGCTCGCGCTGGTGAGCGGGACCCAGAGCTCCGCCGACAGGGTCAGGCCGGTGAATCCTCTCGGCATCACGCCGACCACAGTGAGCGGCTGGCCGTGCACCGTGACCGTCTTGCCGACGATGGCCGAGTCCCCGGCGAAGCGCCGGAGCCAGAGCGCATGACCGAGGATCAGCTCGCCTCCGCCGCCGGGCGTGGAGTCGACCGCAGCCGAGAACGACCGACCCAGGATCGGGGCGATGCCGAGCAGCGCGAAGTACTCCGAGCTCACCTCCTCGGCGACCAGACGCTCCGCGTCGCTACCCTGCCCCACGTTGAGGTTGGTGACGTCGTACCCCGCGATCGCGTCGAAGCTGGTCGCGGTGGCGTGGAGGGTCCGGTAAATCGGATAGGACCAGGGAAACAGATTGCTCGACTCGTCGCCGCCCGCTGGGGGGACGGTGTTGAGCGTGACCAGTCGGTCGGCGTCGTGATAGAGCAGCGGCTTGAAGAGCGCCGCGTCGAGCAGGCTGCCGAGCGCCGCGGTGCCCCCGATCCCGAGCCCGAGAGTGAGGGTCGCGACCACGGTGAACCCCGGCGTGCGGCGGAGCGAGCGCAGCGCCTGGCCGACCTCCCGCGTGGCCATGTCCAGCCAGCGCACCGTCCACGCCTCGCGGGCCTCCTCCATGACCGCCGACGTGCGACCGAGCCGGAGCTTCGCCTGGCGCGCGGCCGCAGCGCCGCTCAGGCCGGCATCGACCAGGTCACTCGCCTTGGACTCGAGGTGAAAGGCCAGCTCCTCGCGCAACTCGTCCTCGAACTGTCGCCGGCCGAGCCATTGGCGCAGGCGACGCCACAGGCGACCGAGCATCAGACCTCCTGGCCCGACAGCACCCGCCGGATGCCGCCGATGATCCGGTCGAAGCCCGCCAGCTCGGCGCGTAGCTGCTTGCGGCCCTCGCGCGTCAGGGTGTAGTAGCGCGCCCTGCGGTTGGTCGGCGTGGTGCGCCACTCCGAGGCGACCCAGCCCTTCACCGCAAGGCGCTGGAGCGCCGGATAGAGGGAGCCCTCCTCGACCTTGAGCACGTCGGCCGAGACTCTCTGGATGTGCTGGGCGATGCCGTAGCCGTGCAGCGACCCCTCGGCCAGGGTGCGGAGGATGAGGAGCTCGAGGGTGCCGGGCAGGAGGTCGTTTCGGGCGCTCATGGGCAGTCCTGGGGTTCGTCGCGTCGGCGATCTATCCCTAGACTATCTATCCATAGACTGGGATTGTCAAACGGGACCCTGCCCGTCCGGCGGCCGTCCGACGTGTCCACCTCGATCGCCCCTGACGGGCTGGCGGAATGGCGTCGGGAGCTATCGCCGGCGAGGACCGCCACCGCGAGCCCTTCTTGAGGACCGCGTTGCAGGTCAGAACGAGACGCAGCGGACCAGCAGCCCGCCGTTTCGGGTCTCGAAGCGGGCCTGGGTCGGGCAGCCAAGCGCCCGCTCCAGCGCGCGGTCGGCGGTGAGCAGGGTGGCCGACCCGGCCGCAAACCGCTCCCGTCTGATCTGGCCGAGTCGGGCGTAGAGGTTCCTCAGGGCGGCGACCTCCCCGATCCTGGCTCCGTACGGCGGGTTGGTGACGAGCCACGCCGGGCCGGCCTGAGGCTCGACCTCCGAAAGTGCCCGTTGCTCGAGCGAGAGATCCGCGGCGACCCCCGCGCGCTCGGCATTGGCCCGCGCGATCGCCACCGCGCCCGCGTCGCGATCGGAGCCGACGATCGGGCCCGCGGCCGGGACGACCACCGAGCGCGCGCGATCGACGATCGCGTCCCAGACCCGACGATCGAAGTCGGGCCACCGCTCGAACGCGAAGCGGCGGCCGAGGCCGGGGGCGATCCGGCGGGCGAGCATCGCCGCCTCGATCGGGACCGTGCCCGAGCCCATGAAGGGATCGACCAGGGGGGCGCGCGGGTCCCAGCCGCTCGCGCGGAGGAGCGCCGCGGCGAGTGTCTCCCGGAGCGGCGCCTTGCCCCCCTCGAGGCGATAGCCACGGCGGTGGAGCAGCTCGCCGGAGCTGTCGACGCTGACGGAGACCCGATCGCGATGGAGCCGGACCACGAAGGCCTGCCGTCGCTCGTCGGGAACGGCGTCGGCCGCCGCGACGGTGACTCGTCGAGTGGCCGCTTCGAGCAGCCGCTCGGCGATGGCATCCTGATGATAGAGCTTGGACTTCTTCGAGGTGACCCGCAGCTCGAGGCCGTCGCCCGGCCTCAAGAACCGCTCCCAGGGCACGTCGCGAGCCCGCTTGGACAGCTCGGAGAAGTGACGGGCCTCGAACGAGGCAACTCGCAGGAGCACGCGGGTGGCGAGTCGCAATCCGAGATTGGCGCGGAAGAGATCGGCGCCCGGACCGAGCGAGACCCCGCCGGTCTCTGTCTCGAGCACGGGCAGGTCCAGCTCGCGGCACTCCTCCGCGAGCAGCGACTCGAGGCCCGGTGCGACGACCAGGAAGACCTGATCCGCCGTCCGATCGCTCATCCGCTCCGCCTTGGCCCCCGTGTCGGCTCGGCCGCCAGCGGATCCTCGGGCCAGTGATGCTTGGGATATCGCCCGCGGAGGTCCCGGCGCACGTCGAAGTAGCTGGATCGCCAGAAGCCGGCGAGGTCGCGCGTCACCTGCACCGGTCGGTTCGCGGGAGAGAGCAGCCGCAGCGTGAGCGGCACTCGTCCGTCCCCCACCGAGGGGGTTCGCTCCACGCCGAACAGCTCCTGGAGCTTCACGGCTACGGCGGGCGCGGTGGGATCCGAATAGTCGATCCGGTGAGCGCGCCCGACCGGGGAGACCCACTCCGCCGGCGCGAGGTCGTCGAGCAGCCTGCGCCGCCGGGGGTCGATCCGGAAGGACAGGATGCCGCCGAGGTCGAGCTCCTCCAGCTCTCGCCAGCTCCGCACCCCCCCGAGGTGCGGGCCGAGCCAGTCTTCGAGCGTGGCGTCGAGGACGGCCGCGTCGACGGCGGGGAAGTGCTCGGGCTCGAGCGTCGCGGCGAAGCCGACGCGCCGCCGAAGGCTCCACGCCCGATCGCTCCACGGCAGCCCGTCGACGCCGACCCGCCGGATCTCTTCGAGCAGCACTGCCCGAACCCGCTCGGGATCTGGGGTCTCGATTCGGCGCTCACCGAGAGTCAGCGCGCCGAGCGTCACCCGGGCGGTCGCGGTGACCGCGGAGCGGGCAGCGTCCCAGGAGACGAGCTCAGTCTCCTCGACGCGATCGCCGAGGAGCGTGGTGATCGTATCGAGCTCGATCGGCGCGGCGAGGAGCACCCTGGGCTCGCTGCCACGATCATCGAGCTCGGCGACGACCAGGTAGTCGGCTCGCGAGAGCGGATCGGCCTGGTCGACCGAGGCCCCCCGACCGTTCCGGAGCAGGAAGCTCCCGACCCGCCCCTCCCGCCGCGCCGCGATGCGGTCGGGGTAGGCCAGCGCCAGGAGGGCGCCGGTCTCCTCGGAGTCCACGGGCGCGGTGTGCGGCACCCGCAGCCGGTCGCGCCACTCCCGGGCGGTTCGGCGGGCGCGGGCCACGGCGCCACGATCCAGCTCGAGGGTCGAGCCGGCACCGGAGCGGACGGCGTCTACTCTCAGTCGCAGGTCGCACTCCGGAGGCAGGCCCGGTCCCCGTCGCGCGATGTCGCGGTCGCCGAGCAGCGTGACCAGCGCGGCGGCCAGCCCGCCTGAGCCCCGATCGAGCGCGCCCACCGCGAGGTGGGCGAGTCGGGGATGCAGCGCGAGGTCACCGAGGCGCTTGCCGTGCGGGGTCGGAATGCCGCGCTCGTCCAGGGCCTCGAGATCGCGCAGCAGGGCGGTGGCCTGGCGCCAGGCGCCCGACGGCGGCGGGTCGAGCCAGCGCAGCGATTCCGGCTCCCGCACGCAGGCCAGCGCGAGATCGAGCGCCAACGAGGCCAGATCCGCGGCCAGGATCTCCGGCGTGTTGAACTCCCGGAGTGCGTGGTCTTCGCTTTGGTGCCAGCAGCGGTAGCAGAGACCGGGACCCAGGCGCCCCGCCCGGCCGCGACGCTGATCCGCCGACGCGCGGGTGACCGTCACGGTCTCGAGCCGGGTCATCCCGGTCCGCGGAGAGAAGCGCGGGACCCGCATCAGACCTGCGTCGATCACGGCGCGGATGCCCTCGAGCGTGAGGCTGGTCTCCGCGATCGAGGTCGACAGCACCACGCGACGCTTCGGCCCCGGCGTGAGCGCGCGGTCCTGCTCCTCGACCGGCAACGATCCGTGGAGCGGCAGCGCCGCGACGTCCGGGCGCCGAGCCGCCAGCGCCTCGCCCACCCGGCGGATCTCGCTCGCGCCGGGCAGGAAGACGAGCAGGTCGCCGTTGGTCGCGTCGAGGGCTTCGTCGATCACGCCGAGCAGGTGACGCTCGAGTGACTGGTCGGGGCGACGCGGACGGTGGTGCGTGGTGACGGAATGCACCCGTCCCGGCGACTCGACCACCGGCACGTCACCCAGGAGCGCCGCGGTGGCGGCACTGTCGATCGTGGCCGACATCACCAGCACGCCGAGGTCCGGACGGAGCACCGCGCGGCTCTCGAGGGTGAGCGCGAGCCCGAGATCGGCGGGGAGGCTCCGCTCGTGGAACTCGTCGAAGATGACCAGACCGTACTCCTCGAGGGCCGGATCCTCGCGCAGCAACCGGGTCAGCACGCCCTCGGTGACCACTTCGATCCGGGTCGAGGCGGAGACGCGGGTGTCGAACCGGACCCGATAGCCGACGGTGTCGCCCACGGCCTCGCCCAGGGTGTGCGCCATCCGACGGGCGGCGAAGCGGGCCGCAACCCGGCGCGGCTCGAGCATAATGATCCGCTTTCCGTCCAGCCACGGCTCGTCGAGCAGCTCGAGGGGCACGACAGTGGACTTGCCCGCCCCGGGCTCCGCCACCACGACGGCGGCCCGAGCGGAGGCCAACGCGGCACGGATCCGCGGCAGGGCCTCGAAGATGGGAAGGGGCGAAGCAGGCGAGCTCACGCCGCGCAATCTACGGGCACCGGCGGCTCGGTCAGATGGGGCTACTGGTTCGGCCGCCGCTGCCCGCCCCGTCCGAGCCCCATCGGCCGGCGGATCCGCTCGGGCACCTGGGCCCATTGCTCCGGCGAGAGGATCTGCTCCGACTCCGCGAGCGCCTCGCGCTGGAGCTCGCGGAGCCGACCGAGCAGCGGAAAGAGCGACGCCATCACCCGGCTCGGGTCGGTGGAGCCGCCGGTCCGGGCGAGCTGGGCCTGAGCGGAGTCGCGGAGCACGCCGACCCGCGCGGTCATGCTGTCGGCCACGACGCCGAGCCGCGTCACCTGGTCGTCTGACAGGCGGAGCGCGATCCGGATCTCGATCAGCTGTCTCGCCGGATTCAGGGAGTCGATCCGGCTGAGGACGTCGGTCGGGCCAAGGCCTGGCCCCCGCGGATTTCCGGGCACGCCCGGCCCACCTCCCCGCCCACCGAACCCGCCACGAAGGCCCCGGAGGAAGTCGCGCCTCCGATCCGGACCGATCGAGTAACGGGCCTGAACGCCGAGCTGGAACGGCGCCCGGATCGCGTTGGCGCTCGCGGTGGTGGCTCCGAAGCGTTCGTTCACGACGTACCGGAAGCGCTGGGTCTGGGGATCGAAGCCCTGCACCGAGAGCAGCGTCGCATCGGGGCGCACTCCCTGACCCCAACCCTTCAGATCGTCCGCGCCGTGCGTCAGCTCGTCCACGCCGCTCAGCAGGTTGATCGTCGTGAGCGAGATCAGGAGTCGCTGATTCAGGCCGAGGAAGGTGGGCCGAAAGTTGACCTGCAGGTCGAGCGACGGCCGCCAGGGACCGCTGCAGCTGTTGCGCTCGGCGATCCGGCCGCTCTGCCGCTCGAGACAGGCTCGGACGCCGCCGGAGGTGGACTCGAGCAGCCGCGCCTTCCCGTTGGCGATCGCGGTGTCGGCGGCGGACGCCGAGAAGACGAACGCGCGGTCGTTGCCGCTCACGCCGTCGCCGTTCACGTCGCCGGAGACCCGGGGCGTGTAGGGCGTGCCGCTCGAGAAGCGGGCGATGCTGGTGACCTCGAGGTTGTCGGTCACGGGCAGGGTGACCGTCGCGAGGAAGGCGTGCCGGCGCTCGAAGTCACTGGTGGACCACTCGCGCACGTTGGGATCGCCGCCGGTGGTGGCCGCCCCGAAGCCACCCCGCGCCTGCCCGCCGGAGAAGGACGATTGATCGCGCGATCGGCTCCGAGTGTAGGACAGGCTGTAGACCAGCGCGCGCCGGGTGGTGCCCTGGGCCGAGATGGTGAGCTGGGTCGATTCCGAGGCGAGGTCGGAGTCGATCCGGAGCACCTGGCCGTACGCCGGGTCGAGTCGCGAGCCGAAGAGGCTCACGGCGCCGGTGCGCGCGTCGACCGCGGCGACGGGTGAGTAGAACGGTCGTCCCGCTTCCTCGACCAGCGCGAAGCGCGCCGGCCCGAGATTCAGATCGGTGAACCCGAACTGGCTCGCGCCCCGGGCGTAGCTCAGCTCGGCGGACACCGCCTTCAAGCCGAACCGCCGGGTAACCCCGAGCGAGCCGCGCCAGGCGCGCGGCGCGCCGAAGTCCTCGGCGAAGGCCGTCACGGCCGGCTGCCGGGTGGCGATGGGCGGGCTGCCAGCTCCCGCGAGGCAATCCGTGGGGATCGACCCCGGATTCGCCAGGTAGCTGGGCCAATCCGGCATTGGGGCGGCCGCGCCGATACAAACGAGCTGGCTCTCGGTTGCGCGGCTGCCCGACGCCGCGAGGGCCGAGCCGACCAGCGCGGTCGGAAAACGGCTGCGAAACTCGCCGATCCCGCCCCGGACGAACCAGCTCGGCGGCGCCTCCGCGCTCAGTCCCCCGAGGATCCAGGTAAACCCGATCCGGGGCGAGACCCGGACTTCGCTCGGCAGCCGGTCGGTTCGGATCCCGAAACGATCCAGCACCGCCTGATTGAGCCCGGGCGCCCCACGAGAACCGGATGCCTCAGCGCGGACGCCGAGCGAGAGCTGCAGGGCCTCGTTCACGCGCCACTGATCGGTGAGGTAGAGCGCAGCCGTTCGCGAGGTGCTGCTCCGCTCCATCGGCGCCAGCGTGCGGGTGAAGCTCGTCGGCCGCCCGGCCTCGAAGTCGGCGAGGGAGTTGAAGAGGAAGGTGCCGTAGCGATTGGTGGTCGCGTCGGTCTCCTCGCTCGAGAGGCTGAGGAAGCCTCCCAGCTTGATTCGATGGGCGGCGGAGCCCGGAAGCCAGTTGAGCTCGTTGGTCGCTTCGAACGAGCGACTCGACCGGAACTGGGGCAGACCCGGGTTGCCGCCGAAGGCCAGCATCGAGAAGCCGCCGGAGCCGTCGTCGAGCGACGACGCCACCTGGACCCGGCCCGCCGGGAAACGCTCCGTGCTCGACGCGTCGTTCGACGACTCCGAGTAGTACGCCCGAAGCTCGTTCACGATCGCGGTGCCGAAGCGCGAGTTGAGCACCAGCATCCCGCCCCCGCCCGTGCTCGACTGGGTGCCGCCCGTGCTCGGCACCGAGAGCGGCGAGACCCGGGTCGGCTCCTGCCGGCTGTCGCGATAGTCGCCGCGGAAGGTGAGGGTGTGCGCCTCGGCCAGGTTCCAGTCGACCCGGAGCAGCGCCGAGAGGTTGGTCGAGCTCCGATCGGCCTCGCCGCCGAGACTCACCGGAAGGCCGAAGTCGTCGAGGAGGCCGAGGAATCGGGCGACCGAGTCCGGGCTCGCGCCCAGCCGGACGAGTGAGGTCGAAGGCGCGTTCAAGAGGGACTGCAGCTCGTCGCCGCGGAAGCGGCCCTGGCCGGACACGAACGCGAAGAGCTTGTTTCGGATGATCGGCCCGCCGAGGCCGAAGCTCAGCTGGTGTTGGGTGAAGCCGCGGGAGAAGGCGTCGTCGTCGGAGGCCGAGACCTCGAGACCTCGATCGCGAAGCGAGTAGTTGCCGGAGCCCTGGACCACGTTGGTGCCGGAGCGGGAGGTCGACGAGACCAAGCCGCCGCTGAATTGGCCGCGCGACGCGTCGTAGGAGTTGGTGATGACCCGGCTGACCCGAACCGCGTCCTGGGGAATCGAGGCCGCGCCGAAGGACAGGCCGTCGAGCGTGATGTTGTTGTCGCCAGGGCGTTGGCCGGCCACCGAGAAGGACGCGCCGGTCGAGTCGGTGCCCTCGATGGCCACCACCCCCGGCGCGAGGGTGGCGAGCAAGGCGAGATCGCCGGCGTCGATCGGGAGTCGGGCCAGCTGCTCCGGAGTGAAGGCCCGCTCGGTCGACCCCGCGGTCGGTCGGTCGGGATCGAGCTGGCGGCGCCGGCCGCTCACCACGATCTCCTCGAGCTGGGTCGGCGTGGCGCTCACCGAGGCGTTGAAGACCAGCCGGTCTTCGTCCACCTGGCGCGCGATGACCCGCTGGACCGGCCGCATTCCGATGGCCCGCACCGTCATCTGGTACTGACCGCCACCGTCCGGAAACACGATCGTGTAGCGGCCCTGGGCGTTGGTCCGGGCCGATCGGACCACCTGGGTCTCCAGCGACAGCGCCTCGACGAGCGCTGCGGCGACCGGCTGCCCCTCGGCCGTGGTGATCTGCCCGACGATCAGGTCCGTCGAGGATTGGCCAACCAGGCGGAGCCACGGCACGGCCAACCAGAAGAGCGAAACCAGGACCACGCGCCGCATACCGTCATCCGACCCCAGGAGTATCCTCGGAATACGCGCCGGGTCCGAAAACGTTAAGCCGGGCCGCCGGGCTCGGCTGGCGAGCCCGTCCCCCAACACCTGGCGCCGGTCCGCGGGGCCGATCGACGATCACGCTCGGCGCCGCGACGGTCGATGCCAGGCGCGGGCTCCGACCGAAGCCCGGCCGCACCTGCGCGACCACCAGGGCCAGATCTACCCGGGCGGGCCGTCGATCTCCTCTTGCCAGTCTAGAAGAAGAGTCGTACCCTTCTAGACAGACTAGAAGGAAGAGGAACCGATGCCCGTCGATCCGGTGCCACCACTGCCCGGCATGCTCGATCTGCTGGTGCTGCAAGTCGTCTCCGTCGGTCCCGAGCACGGGTGGGGGGTGGGCCAGCGCCTCGAGCGGATGTCGCGCGGAGTATTCGACGTCAACCAGGGGTCGCTCTACCCGGCGCTGCAGCGCCTGCTCAAGCGCGGCTGGATCGTCTCGGACTGGCGGGCCACCGAGAGCGGCCGCCGCGCGCGCTACTACCGGATCACCCGTTCGGGCGAGCAGCAGCTCGCGCGCGAGCGGGAGGAGTGGAGCCGCCGGGTGCAGGCCGTCGGCTGGGTTCTCAAGGGCACGGGCTGAGGAGGTCGGCGATGTCGTGGATCGATGGTCTCGCGGCCAGGCTGCGGATGCTCTTTCGTCGGGCCGAGCTGGAGGCGGAGCTCGACGAGGAGCTCGAATTCCATCTCGAGCAGGAAGCGGCCCGGCAGAGGGAGCGCGGGCTCGATCCCGGCGCCGCCCGCCGGGCGGCGCGGCTCGAGCTCTCGGCGCACGCGAAGCTCCGCGAGGAGGTGCGCGACGAATGGTCGCCGCGACTGCTGGCGGGGCTGCGCGCCGACCTCCGCGACGCGGTCCGACAGCTGCGACGCCGCCCCGCCTTCAGCCTGCTCGCGGCCTTCACCCTGGCGCTCGGGATCGGCGCCAACACGGCGATCTTCAGCCTGGTCCGCGGGATTCTGATCGAGCCGCTTCCCTATGAGGATCCGGCCCGGCTCGCGCTGATCTGGATGGCGGCCGATCCCGAGGGAGAGACCTGGCTCAGCGACCGCGAGTTCCTCGAGTACCGGCGCGCCCTGCAGAGCTTCTCGTCGCTGGGCGCGGTGCTCGACGCCGAGGTCAATCTGAACGAGAATGGAGAGCCCGAGCGGGTGCGGGCCGCGGCGGTCACCGCCAGCGTGTTCGAGACGCTTGGCGTCGCGCCGATCGCCGGGCGGGTGTTCCAAGCCGACGAGGACGTACCCGGCGCCGACCTGGTCGTCGTGCTGGGTGAGCGGCTCTGGACCCGGCGGTTCGGACGCTCCGCCGAGCTGATCGGTCAGACGATCCGGGTCAACGGGCGGCCCCGGACGGTGATCGGCGTGATGCCGGCCAGCTTCCGGATGCCGATGGACTATCGGCAGGACCGCTCGAGCGAGCTCTGGGTCCCGCTCGCGATCGACCAGACCGCGACGCTCCCCTGGGGCAGCCGGTCGAACCAGTTGGTCGGGCGGCTCGCCGAGGGCGTTTCCCTCGAGCAGGCGAGCGACGAGATCGCGCGGGTGACGCGCGAGTGGGCCGCGGCCGGTCACCTCGGCTCTCGGCCCGAGCGAGCCCTCCGGGCCGCTCTGCCACTCGATCGTCTGCTGCTGGGCGCGGTGCGTCCCGCGCTCCAGCTCCTCTTCGCGGCCGTGGGCGTGGTGCTGCTCGTCGCCTGCGCCAACGTCGCGCACCTGCTTCTGGCCCGCTCCGACGTGCGCCGCCGCGAGATCGCGACCCGGGCGGCGCTGGGGGCCGGGCGGGCGCGGCTCGCGCGGCAGCTCCTGGTGGAGAGCGGGCTGCTGGGCGCGCTCGGCGGCGCGCTCGGGATCGGGATCGCGGCTTTCGGGCTCGACCTGGCCACCCGGCTCGCCCCCACGCAGGTGCTCCACGCCCGGGACGTGAGTCTGAGCCTGCCGGTGCTCGGCTATACCGCCGGCCTCGCGGTGCTGGCGACGGTGCTCTCCGGTCTTGCGCCGATCCTCGAGCTCGCGCGGGTCGATCTCGGGATCGCGATGGGCGGCGTGCGGGGCGAGTCCGCCCCGTCGCAGCGACGACTCCGGCGAGTGCTGGTGAGTCTGGAGACCGCCCTGGCGCTGGTGCTGGTGATCGGCGCGGTGCTCCTGGCCAGGAGCTTCTCGGCGCTCAAGGCGATCGACATCGGCTTTCACCCCACCCGGGTGCTGACCGCGCGGGTCGAGCTGAGCGGGGAGGGATACGCGGAGCCGGGTCGGGTCGAGGAATTCTACCGCGAGGTGCTGACTCGCCTGCAGGAGGTGCCCGGAGTGGTCGCCGCCGGGGCGACCCGGCTCTTACCACTCTCGGGGCAGATCGGCAGCTGGACCATCACGACCGACAAGGCCGAGGACGCGGGGCGCGACGACGTCGCCGCCGATTGGCAGATCGTCACGCCGGGCTACGTCGAGGCGGCGGGTCTCGAGGTCGTGGCGGGCCGCGCGTTCGCCACGAGCGACGACATCGACGCGCCGCTGGTCGCGCTGGTGAGCGAGACCATGGCGGAGCGGATCTGGTCGGGCAACGCCGTCGGCCGTCGCTTCCATCTCGGGACCGAGAGCCAGCCGTGGATCGAGGTGGTCGGCGTGCTGCGGGACGTGCGCCACAACGCCGTGGTGGAAGACGGACGCACCGAGATGTATCTGCTCCACTCGCAGTGGTCCCGGGCCCGGAACGGCGGCAGTCCCCGGGCCGGAATGACTCTGCTCGTCCGAACCGCCGGCGACCCGAGCGGTCTCCTGGGCGCGGTTCGCCGCGAGGTGCGGGCATTGGATCCGACGCTTCCGGTCTCCGAGGTGAAGACGCTCGATGAGGTGGCCGACGCCGCGCTCGCCGGGCCGCGGTTCACCACCACCCTGCTCGGCGTCTTCGCCGGGCTCGCGATGCTGCTCGCGACGATCGGGCTCTATGCGGTGATGTCCTACACCGCCGCCAGGCGCACCCGGGAGATCGGGGTGCGGATCGCGCTCGGCGCCGGGCGGCGGGCGATGGTCGGGATGGTGGTGGGCGAGGGCCTCCGGATGACGGCGGTGGGCGTGGCAGGCGGGCTCGCCGCGGCGGCCTGGGCGACCCGGTTCCTCCGCTCGGAGCTCTATCACGTCGAGGCGCTCGATCCGGCCACCTTCGTCGCCGTGCCCGCGTTGCTGCTGCTGGTGGCGGGGGTGGCGGCGTATCTGCCGGCCCGACGCGCGGCCCGGGTGAGCCCGCTGGTGGCGCTTCGGGACGGCTGAGGAGAGCCTAACGGCCGTCGGCGATCCAGCCGGCGGCGCCCGAGGGCAGCCGCACCAAGAGGTGGTCGTCGAAGCGGCCCAGCACGGCGCCGTCGGTGCCCGGGCGGACCTCGTCGATCACGTCGTCCGGCCGGTACGTCGCCACCGGGCGGGCACGGAGCGCCTCCGCCGTCCGGAACGTGGTCCGCGTGAGCGGCTCGGCGGCCGACTCGAGGGCGGCGGCCGCGACGAATCCAACCCGACCGTCCGGCACCTGCACCCGATAGCCGTCGCCGGCCACCGCGACGATGACGAGCGGCGTCTCGGCAGGCAAGGTCGCGCCGTTCGGCTCCGTCGAGAGCGAGGTCGGAGCGCGGAGCCGCACCGTGTCGCCCAGCAATGCGAGGTCGGCCCGCATCGGGGCCGCGCGGGTCCTGACGGGCGCCACGAACCACCACGGGTCGAGCGGACCCTCGCCCCGCCGATAGATCCCGAAATGGAGATGCGGCGGGGTGGTCCGGGCGTTGCCGGTGTTGCCGACGAAGCCGACGGTGTCGCCGGGCACGACCCGGTCTCCTCGCGCGACGGTCGAGCGGTCGAGGTGGGCGTAGTAGAGCGAGTGGCCGGCGTCGTCCCGGAGCCACACGACGTTGCCGCCGATCCGGGTGGTCTCGACCCGGGTGACGACCGCGGTGGCGGCGGCGACGGCGGGGGTGCCACGCCGCGCGAAGATGTCGATGCCGTGGTGGCGGCGGGCGCCGCCGTCGCGCGGCACGCCGAATCGGCTGCCGACGTCCGAGGCCCGGCCGCGTTCCACCGGAAAGGCCAGCGTCGGCGCGACTCGCAGGGTCGCGGCATACCGACCGCCTCGCAGCAGCTCCGGCACGGCCAGCACGACGTAGTCGCCGGTCTTCCGGGGGGCAAACTCCAGCCGGCGGTCGCCGCTGTCCGCCGTGGCCACGACCACCGCCCCTTCCGTGGCCTCGGGATCGACCCGCCAGGCCTCGAGGAAGGTCACGATCGTCGAATCGTCGACGAAGCGGACCTCGAAGCTGACCCGCTGCCCGCGCTCGACGGAGAAGCGGTAGGCGAGCGCGCCAGGCACGGTCGCCTGCAGCCGGCCGCGCTCCTCGTGCGGCAGCGACACCGCGGGTGCGCCGCGGAGGGAGCGACCCGAGGCCTCGATCCAGTCGCGGCCGGCCGCTGTGTGATCGAGCCCAGCGGCCTCCAGCCGCGCGATATAGCGCTCCCGCGGACTCCGGCCGTCAAAGAGCTGATCGGGCAGCCGCTCGATCGCGGCGCAGCCGGCCAGCAGGCCGACCGCGGCGGCCAGGCGGCAGATCATCGAAGCTCGAGACATGGGGGACCTACGGGCGTGGACCCGCGAGCGTTTCCCCGAGGGCTACTTGGGACGACGGAACCGCTCCCGCGCCGACTCGGCCTCCGTGCGGGCGTGGCAGCCCTCGACGTGATCGTTCACCATGCCCATCGCCTGCATGAAGGCGTACGCCGTGGTCGGCCCGACGAAGCTGAAGCCGCGCCGGCGGAGGTCTTTCGAGAGCGCCACCGAGGCCGGCGAGGTGGTCATCGCGAGCAGGGCGCAGTGGGTGAGCTTGCGCGGGCGATCCGCCGGATCGGGCTCGAAGCGCCAGACGTAGGCCGCGAGCGAGCCGCACTCTTCCTGGATCGCCAGGGTGCGCTTGGCGTTGTTGATAGTCGATTCGATCTTGCCGCGATGCCGGACGATGCCCGCGTCGCCAAGCAGCCGACGCACGTCGCGGGCGCCGAAGCGCGCAACCCGCTCCGGCGCGAAGTCCGCGAACGCCTTGCGGAAGTTGTCCCGCTTGCGGAGGATCGTGAGCCAGCTCAGCCCCGACTGGAATCCCTCGAGGCAGAGCTTCTCGAAGAGCCGGCGATCGTCGGCGACGGGGCGGCCCCACTCCCGATCGTGGTATACGGCGTAGTCGGGCGTGCTGACGCCCCACCAGCAGCGGCGCTTGCCGTCGTCACCTCGAACCAACCCGTTCTTCGCCATCTCGGGAAGGTAGCGGTCGGACGCCGCGGGGCCAGTCGTCGGCTGTCCTATCGGCGACCCGGCCGCGACACTCACGCCAGATGGCGGCGCACCGGTATGAAGGTCTGCAACTTGCTGGACGATCGGGCATGCGCATCCGACCGTGGATGACCGTGCTGGTGGCGACGCTCGCCTGCGGCGGGGAGATGACCGACCCGCCGCCGAGTCCGCCGCCCGCGCCGCCGCCCCCTCCCCCGCCGGCACCGATGGAGCCGGTCGCGGCGCGCTTCCCGATCGATGGGGTCGTCGACTTGGAACAGCTGGACGGGGTCACGACCCGATCGCTGGCGCTCCGGTCCGCGCTCGGCACCGGCGCCGTGGTCCGCAGCGTGACGCTCCGCTTCGCCACCGCCAACGACGATCGCCACCTCTACATCGCGGCCGAGTGGCCGGACGACACTCGCCACAACCAGTTCGACCCCACCCTCGGCCCGGTGGACGTGGACGGCATCGTGGTCCACTTCGACGACGACGGCGACGGGGTGCAGGAGCAGGACGAGGACAGCAAGGGTCTCTTCGCCGCGTTCGACGGCGCCCAGTACGTCGATCAGCGCGCCACGGCCGGCGACGCCACCGATCCGATCGGCGATGGCATCGGCCGGCTCCGCTACGACCAGGCCGGCCGGCTCTATCGGATGGAGATGCTGATTCCGACGGCCGACGACGCCAACGACCACGACGGCGTGAAGGGAGTCGTGACCCGGATCAACTTCGCGATCTTCGACCACCTGCGGCTCGGCGACCTGACGGGCAACGTGGGGACGGCGTACGGGTCCGTCGGTGTCGGCAACCCGACGACGGCCTGGCCGGCGCTCGCGTGGTCCACGGATCCGGTGACGGCGCATCCCGAGATCCCCGCCGGTCTCGGCGGACTGATCGCGTTCATTGCCGATCACGAGGGCGCTCCCGAGGTCTACACCTTCGATCCCGCCACCAGGACGGCGCGGCGGGTGACGAACCTACCCGGGCTCTACAAAGACGGCGTCTCCCTCTCGCACGATCGCAGCCGGGTGGCCTTCCACGGGGCGCCGGGCCCCACCGCCTTCACCGAGTACGAGGTGTACGTGGTGAACGTCGACGGGAGCGGCTTGGCCCAGCTCACCGACAACCAGATCCTCGACGGCCATCCCGGCTGGTCGCCCGACGACGCCGAGATCGTCTACGCGTCCTTCCGCGACGCCGGGCGGGCGCACCTGGTGCGGATGACGGCCGCTGGCCAGGAGCTCGCGGAGCTCACGCCGGCCGGCGTCGACGACAACGACCCCGACTTCCTGCCCGACGGGCGGATCGTCTTCAAGACCGATCGCTTCAGCGCGGTGCCGGAGGTCCGGATCGCCGTGATGGATCCGGACGGGTCCAACGTCCGACCGTTGACCGCGGTCGCCGGGACCTCGGACCACGATCCGGTGAGCGACGGCACGGTGACGATCTTCGAGCGCTTCTCCAAGTCGACCAATTACGCGACCGATCCGGAGGCTGGCTTCTCCGCGTGGGACTTGATCGAGGCGAGGATCGACGGGAGCGGCGAGCGGACCGTCCGCGCCGACGGGTGGGTCAACTGGCTGCCCGTCTTCGATCCGAGCGGCCAATTCATCGCCCATCTGCGAGGCGTCGGCTACACCGACGTGCAGCTGATGACCAGGGACGGGCAGCCCCTCGGACGACTGGTGCCCGGTATCAGCCGGGTCCGATACCTCGACTGGAAGTAGCCCGGCGCGGGACGGCGCCGAGCAGGCCGGCGCGGCGACCGGGAGGGGATCGGTCGAGGCGGCGATCCCAGTCGGCCAGCAGGCTGACCAGCGCATCCCGATGCTCGGCGAGGTCGGCCAGGCGACGCTCGAGCAGCACGAGCCGATCCGCCACCAGCGCGCGGACCTTGCGGCAGGGTGCGCCGCCTTTGTCCCGCTCGGCGAGCACCACCGCGAGCTCACGAAGCGAAAGGCCCACTTCGAGGCCATTGCGGATCAGCCGAACCCGCTCCACGGCCCGCTCGTCGTAGAGCCGATAGCCACTCGCGGTACGGCATGACGGCCGAAGCAGGCCTCGCCGCTCGTAGTGCCGGAGCGTGTCGGGACTGACTCCGACCGTGGCCGCCAGCGCGCCGATCCGGATCAGCTCAGCGGGCCCGCTCATTCACCGCCCGGGACGGGGCCGCACCGCCGTGTCGTCACCGGTCTTGTGATCGGCGATCTGGAAGCGGAGGAACTCGTGGACCGCCGCGAGGGCGGCCGGATCGCGGGTGACGATGTCGACCCGGCCGCCGAGCTCGGTCTCGACGTACTGGTAGCGGATCTCGTCTCGAAGCTCGGTCATCCGGGCGGTGCCGGGCACCTCGCGAGCATGGACACCCATCGGCATCGAGAAGTTGCCGGCACCGAACATGGCAGGCAGGTGGCCGAGATGGGAACGGACCGCGGAGAGGTTCTGCCGATCGGCGGGGTCCTTCACCCGGACGTCGATCGCCCCCCCGTCGGCGTAGAGCAGGAATTGGTGCCGGGTCAGCTCCTGATCGAAGCCCATCACCCGGTGGCCGCGAACGTCGACCGAGTCCTGGGCGATGAGGCAGACGGGTGCGGCGGTCAGCGCGGCGAGCAGTGCGAAGAACGGTCTGGTCATCACGAGCTCTCTGTTTCAGGGGACCAAAGGCGTTGGAGGGCGCCAAAGGCCCGAAAGCTAGACCCTGGAACCGTTCCAGAGTCAACGGACCCCCACCAGCCCCTTCGCGTCACGGAAGAGCTTGGCCGAGTCGTAGCCGATCCCGTCACGGAAGACCACGGTCACGTCGCGGATCGCCGCCGGTGTGGCGACCGGGTCGCCCTGGATCACGACGAGGTCGGCGACCTTGCCGACTTCGACCGACCCCAGCTGGTCGGCCCGGCCGAGCACCCGGGCGCCATTCAGGCTCATCACCTGGATCGCCTCCGCGGGGGTGAGTCCCGCCTCGACGAGCAGCAGGTAGTTCCGCTGGTCGCCGATGCCGGCCGGGGTGCTCCACGCCGGATCGACCCCGGCGGCGAGCACGCCGCCGGCCCGGAAAAAGGCGACCTCGAACTCCATGCTCTTCGCGAGCGCGCTCGGCATCGGCGAATCGGTGACAGCCCGGACCCCGGCTTGCCGCCGCTGCTCTTCGTCCCGCGCATCCGGGGATAGCAGGTCCCAGAGCCGCGGATCGGCGGCCGGACGGCCGGGCGTCATCGCTTCGTAGACCGCGAGCGTCGAGGTGAGCGCCACGCCCTTCTCGAGCATGGCCCGGCGGGTGGCCTCGACCCGGGGGTCCGTCTGCACGTCGAGCTCGGTGAAGATCCGGCGGAAATCGGCCGAGCACTGATCGGGCTTGCGGTTGGGGTCGTACTCGGAGTTGGCGAGCAGGCCATGCTCGAGCCCGTCGATGCCGAGCGCGACCGCCTCGCGATAGCCGACCGAGCAGAGGTGGCCGGTCACCTTGAGGCCGTGCTTGTGCGCTTCGTCCGTGATCGCGCCGAGCGCTTCACGGGTGAGCTGAGTGTAGACCTTGAGCCAAGTGGCGCCTTCTTCCGCCCAGTAGCGGACCACTTTCCGAGCCTGCTCCGTGTTGCTGAGCTCGTGCATCCCCAGCAGGTCGAGGCGCATGTCCGGCCCAGAGGTGATCAGGTACGGCCCGGTCACTTCGATCCGCGGTCCGGGAATCTCCCCCCGCTCGATGTTCGCCTTGAGATTGAGCTCGGCGTATGGCGAGGCGCTGCCGGTGGTGCGGATGGTGGTCACGCCCGCGCCGAGATAGAGCCGGGGGGCGGTGAAATTGGACTGCACCGCGCGGGGCGAGTTGGTGTAGTAGAAGGTGTGGTTGTGGAGACCGATCAGGCCGGGAATCACCGTGTGGCCGGCGAGATCCATCACCCGGGCGCCGGCCGGGAGCTTCGCCGCGGCGGTCGGACCGACCCAGGTGATTCGTCCGCGCTCGAGGACGACGGTGTGGTCCGGCTTGGGAGCGCGGCCGGTGCCATCGACCAGCTGGACGTGGGACAGGGCTACGACCGGTGCGTCGACGGACACGTACCGCCGCACCTCCGGAGCGAGCTGATCGACGGTCTGCGCCACCGCCGCCTGAGCGGCGACGAGTGAGACCAGCGCGGCAAGACGACGAGCCATCGGCAATCCTCGACCGGGGGGGATTCCCAATGATATCGGCGGCGCCGGGCCGCGACCAGCAATCAGTCCGTCCGGAGCACCCGACTCGGATCGGTGCGGGAGCCGTCGATCGCGGGCAGCAGCGTCGCCGCGAGGGCGATCAGCCCGAGGGCGAGCCCGACGGCGAGCACCACCACCGGATCGCCTGCCGCGGTAGCGAAGAGCTGGCCCTCGATCAGGCGGCGGACCACGTGGCTCCCGGCCATGCCGAGCCCGACGCCGATCGCGGCGAGCAGGGCGGTGCCGCCGAGGATCCCGCGCACGAGCGAAGCGGGCGCCGCGCCGAGCGCCGCCCGGACTCCGAGCTCGCGGCGCGACTCATCGACGGACTGCCGCGCCAGACCCCACACGCCGATCACCGCGATCAGGGCGGCGAGCGCCCCGAATCCCGACACCAGCCACATCACGAAACGGCGTGGGGCCAGCGATCGGGCGATCCGCTGCTGCATCAAACCGACCTCGACGATCGGGATCGAAGGGTCGCCGGCCCGAATGGCGCGCCGGACCGGCTCGATCAGCATGGTTGGGTCGCCGGTGGCTCGCACCAGCACGCTGAGGCGCCGCCCGGGACGCTGCGCGTAGGGCTCGTAGGTGGCCAGGCGCGGTTGGTCGGCGAGACCCAGGTTGTGGACGTCGCCCACCACGCCCACCACGGTGAGCCAGGGTTCCGATTCGGCCGGTCCGACCTTGATGCGCGCGCCGATCGGATCACGGTCGGGCCAGTAGCGCCGGGCGAAGGACTCGTTGATCGCCACGACGAAGTCGCCCTGGCCCCGGTCCGTGGCCGCGAAGACCCGGCCGGAAACGAGGGGAATGCCGGCGACCGCGAAGTAATTCGGGAGCACCCGCCGGAAGGTGGCAGGAGGGCTGCCGCCGGGCGGGAAGGTGCGACCCTCGATCGTGAGATCTCCGTTGGCCTCCCCGCCGCTGATCGGGAGCCGGCTCACGGCCGTCGCCGAGCGGACCCCGGGCAGGCGTTCGAGCCGGGCGGGCAGCTCCTCGTAGAAGCCGACCAGCCGCTCGGCCGAGTAGTCGGGCGGCAGGGTGACCGTCATGGTGAGCAGCGACGACGGGTCGAAGCCCGGATCGACCCGCTGCAACCGCAACAGACTCACCGCCAGCAGCGCCATCGCCACCAGCAACACGTGGGCGAGCGCGAGCTGGGCGGTCACCAGCGCGCGGCGCGCCGTGCGCTGCCAGGAACGGCCTCCCACCGCGGCGTGCCCGAGCGGGGAGGGACGCGAGCGCCTGACGGCGTAGAGGGTAGGCGCGAGGCCAAAGAGGAGACCAGAGATCAGCACGACGCCGACCGCGCTGGCGAGCACGATCGGATCGAAGCGCACCTCGCTCAGCCTAGGCACCCCGGCCGGCAGTTGGCCGAGCACGGCGCCGAGCCCGAGGTAGGCGAGTCCGAGCCCGAGCACCCCGCCGAGCGAGGCGAGCACCAGGCTCTCGGTCAGGAGTTGACGGGCGAGGCGACTGGGCCGGGCGCCAAGCGCCCGGCGGATCCCGATCTCCCGGTCGCGCCGCACCGCACGGGTGAGCAGCATCCCGCCGACGTTGACCGTGACCAAGAGGAGGACGGTGGCCGCCGCGGCGAGGAGCAGCGTGAGCGTCGGCTGGACGGCGCCCACGACGCCTTCCTGGAGCGGATAGATCGCCGCCCGATGCTCGGGATCGCTGCCCGGCTCGGCCTGCTGCGCCCGCGCGAGTTGCGCATCGAGCTCCGCCGTCGCCCCAGGCACGGTCGCGCCCGGGGCGAGACGACCCACCACCTCGACGATGTGGACCGCGCGGTTCTCCATCCACGGCGCGGCGGGCGGAAGCGGGAGCCAGATCGCGGTCTCGTCCTCGGGAAAGCGGAAGTCGGCGGGCAGCACCCCCACGATGGTGACCGCGGCGCCCTCGATCAGCTGCGTGCTGCCCACGAGATCAGGCGAGCGCCCGAATCGGGACCGCCAGAGTCGCTCGCTCACGACCGCGACCGGCGGCCCGTCGCCCGAGCCGTCGGCCGGGAGGAGGCCGCGGCCCGCGATCGGGGTCGCGCCGAGCAGCTCGAGCGCGTCCGCGCTGACCGTTGCCGTCGGGATCTGGACTGTCTCCTCGCCCATGGCGACGTTGGCGAGCGAGCGGCTGTAGCCGATCACCCGATCGAGGGTCCGGCTCTGCTCGCGGAGATCCCGGAAGGCGGGAAAGGAGAGCTCCCAGCGGTCGCCGGTCGGAACTCGCTCGGAGACCCGCACCAGACGCTCGGCGGCCGGATAGGGGAGCGGAGCCAGCAGCACCGCTTTGACGACCGCGAAGACCGCCAGCGTGCCCGCGACGCCCAGGGCGATCGAGCCCGTGACGACGGCGGTCGGAAGCGGCCAGCGACCAAAAGAGCGGAGGGCGAAACGAACGTCCTGCGCGAGCTCGCTCAGCCAGGCGCGGCGCGTCTCGGCACGGTTGCGTCGCTCGGCGCCGCGCTCGAGTCGCCTGGTGGTGGCCGCCAGCCGACCGAGATCATGGAGCGCCTTCCGCCGGGCCTCCTCCGGCGCCATCCCGCCCGCCACCAGCTCGGCGACCGCGTGCTCCAGGTGCGACTCGAGCTCCGCCCGCACCTCCTGCTCGGGCTTCGGCCTCAGGAACCCCCACATGCTCAGCGCCTCACGCCGACTTGGCGTCGAGAACTTTGGCGATGGCCCAGCTGAAGCGCCGCCAGGTCTGCACCTCCCGCTTCATTTGCTCGGCGCCAGCGGCGGTGAGGCGGTAGAGCTTGGCGGGCCGGCCCTGGTCCGAGGTACCCCACTCCGCTTCGATCAGCTTTTTCTGCTCGAGCCGGTATAGAGCCGGATAGAGGGAGCCCGCCTCGATTGTCAGCGTCCCTTCGGTGAGCTCCTCGATCCAGCGGCCGATGGCGTAGCCATGGCGGGGACCCCAGGAGAGCGACTTGAGGGCGAGCGTCTCGAGGGTGCCTTGGAGCAGATGTGCTGGCTTCGCGCGCATTGACTAGATCGTCTAAATATAGAGCCAAGCTATATCACGCCGGACCGCGCCGCAAGAGACTCGTGGGCTTAACGCCCGGGAGCGACGTCCGTCTACTGGTAGCGCGACCGATCCAGCCTGAGCCTGGTGATGCAAAGTCGGGCATCAGGGGAGCCGGAACGCCAGGGTGTCAGGGAAGCGGGCCTGCTTCCGAAGCACGACAAGCGATGGACGAACTTCGACCTTCAGCTCGACGAGGTTTTCCGATGAGGTGGACTGACAAGCTTTGCGCGGTGGGGGTGGCGCTCGCGTTGGCAGCGTGCTCCAGCACCGAGAACACGGCCGAAGACGCGATGCTCACGGCCGACGTGGCCGCGGTGGCGGCCGAGGCGGCGGCCCAGGACGTGGAGGTGATGCACGGCCCCGGCGGTTTGGTGGGATTCGGGCTTCGCGCCGACTTCAGACTCTTCGGCTGCGACGGCGGGAGCCGGCACGGCCTGACGGTGGTCCGCACCTGCGTCTTCCGGGACGCGGGCGGCAACGAGGAGGATGGCTACGACGAGCAGACGACCGCCTCGATCTCGGTGCACACGGAGATCGCCGGCGAGTTCAGCCGCGACTTGCACAGCGCGTCGATCTCCCGGACCACCGATCTGGTCGTCACCGGTCTCGAGGGCACCGAGACCACCCGCACCTGGAACGGCACCGGCTCCGGCTCGGCGTCCCGCGTCCGCGAGTCGGGTGACGGCGAGGTCCGACAGTACGAGATGACCTTCTCGGGCGAGATCGACGACGTGGTGATGCCCGTTCCGCGAACCGACAACGGGTGGCCGCTCTCCGGCACGATCACCCGCACGGTGACCATCACCTTCACGGGCGGACCCAGGGACGGCCAGACCGTGACCCGCACCGTGACGGTCGAGTTCAATGGCACGGCCACCGTGACCGTCACGGTGAACGGCGAGTCCTTCGAGTTCGACCTGCGGACCCGCGGGCGGCCCCATCGCCGCGATCGCTGAGCCAACGTCCCGGTCCCCGACAAGAGCGCGACCCCGCCCCCGGGCGGGGTCGTCTCGTTTCGGGAACGAGGCTGCGAAACCTCGCGCGGGCTGGCCGTCATTACCCCACGGACACAGGCACCTGATTGCGCCGCTTGGGCGGCCACGATATCTCCTAGTCGTGGAAGCCTTCTACCTGTCATGCGCGGGGCTCGGGGGCACGGTGCTGGTGCTCCAGACGCTGCTCAGCTTCATCGGCCTCGGCGATCACGATGCCGAGGGCGCCGAGGCGGACCTGGAGGAGGGGCTCAACCTCTTCTCGATTCGCGCGCTCTCGGCCGGCGTCGCGTTCTTCGGCATCGGCGGGCTGGTGGGGGCGTGGCTCGGCCTGCCCTTCCTGGTCGGGCTGCCGCTCGGGCTGGTGGCCGGCGCGGTGGCGGTCGTCGCGACGGCCAAGGTGACCAAGGCGATCCTGAGCCTCGAGGCGGACAAGACCGCCCGGATTGAGGAGACGATCGGCGAGATCGGATCCGTTTACCTGGCGATTCCCGCCCACGAGGCTGGCGCTGGCAAGGTCCACGTGCGGCTGCGCGGTCGCCTGGTGGAGCTGGAGGCGATCAGCAAGGACCAGGCGATCTCCACCGGCGCGTCCATCGAAGTGACCGACACCGTCGGGGAGACCCTGGTCGTCAGACGGTTGCCGGACCGAGCACCTTAGGAGACGGCATGTCGACTTTCCCCGCCATCGCGTTGATCACGGCCCTGGTCGGCGCAGCGCTGGCCAGGTCGTTCGTGAGGTTGCCGACCCGGCGGGACAAGCGCCGTCCGGCGAACCGGGTGTTGGTCATCTCCGGGCGGGTTGGCGGCGACGGCGCCGCCAAATGCATCTCCGGCGGCGGCTCGGGTGGCTGGGGCACCACGGACTTCCTCGAGAGCATGGCCAACACGATGCCGACGACGATGCAGGTGTTGAGAGACAGTGGCGGCGTCGAACTGACGTCCTTCCTGGGCAAGCTCGATTCGGAGCCCGAACCGCCCAAGGCGGTCGAGGTCGGGACAGCACCGCCCTCGTCAGGGACGTCGTGACTCGACCGACCGGGTCCGCGCCGGCGGCGCCCGCCATCGGGCTGATCCGGACGATCGGTCGATTCAGCCTCACCGCGATCGCGCTGAATACCATCATCGGCACCGGCATCTTCGTGCTGCCGGGCACCACGGCCGGCCGGTTGGGTTGGATCGGGCTGGTCGGCTGGGTGCTGGCCGCCGGCTTCACGGCGGCCATGATCTTCTCGTTCGCCGAAGTCGCCTCGCGGTTCCAGGCCGCGGGCGGCGCCTACCTCTTCACCCGGGTCGCGTTCGGCCGATTCGCGGGCATCCAGATGGCGTGGATCGTCTACTTCGCCCGGGTGATCTCGGCGGCGGTGCAGGCCAATCTCTTCTCGGCGTATCTGGCGGAGCTGGTGCCCTGGGTCGGCACCCGGCTGGGAGGGATCGTCGCCACGACGGTGTTCATCGGGGCGCTCACCATCGCGAACATCCGGAGCGTGGTCTCGGGCACCCGGGTGAGCGACGTGCTGGCCAGCATCAAGGTGCTTTCGCTGGTCGGCTTCGGGGTGCTTGGCATCGTCTGGCTCGCGAGCGGACATCCGATCGAGTCGCCGGTGCCGAGCGACCCGACGCCGCGCGGCTGGCTCGAGGTGCTCCTGCTGCTGATGTTCGCGTACGGCGGGTTCGAAGCGGCGCTGATCCCGCTCTCGGAGGCCAAGGACCCGGGGCGCGATCCCGCGGTGGCGCTGCTCTCGGGCCTCGCGGTGGTGACGGTGGTCTATCTCGCCGCCCAGGTGACCGTGCTCGCGACGCTGCCGGACCCGGGGTCGACCACCCGCCCGCTGGCCGCGTCGGCGGGGGTGATGCTCGGCCGAACCGGCGCGGTGATCGTCTCGGTGGCGGCGCTGATCTCGGTCTACGGCTGGCTCGCGAGCAACATGCTCACGGTGCCCCGGCTCACGATGGCGATGGCCGAAGAGGGCGAGCTGCCCGCCTTCTTCGGGTGGATCCATCCGGTGTTTCGCACCCCGGCGCTCTCGATCGCGATCTTCGGCGGGCTGTCGTGGTTGCTCGCCAACCAGGCCGGCCTGCTCCAGAACCTCGGGCTCTCGGCCGTGTCCCGGCTCTTCATCTACGGCGGCGTGTGCGCCGCGCTCCCGGTCTTCCGCCGCCGCGACGGAACGGCGGCGTCACCCGGGCCGGCGCGCTACCGGGCCCCCTGGGGCGTCAGCATGGCCCTGATCGGGGTGCTGATCTCCCTGATCCTCGCGACCGCGATGAGTGGTCGCGAGGCGCTCACGATGGCCCTGGTGGTCCTGGCGGCGACGGTTCACTGGTGGGTCGCGGGGACCAGACGGAGGTCCTGAAAGTCGAAGCTGAAGTCCACTTCGGCGCTGAACGGCGCCATTCGCGCCTCGGCGATCTTCCCGTCCGGCGTCAGGCTGAAGGTGACGAAGGCGTCCGCCCGGAGCGAGCGGTCGTTCCACCGGGCCACGAAGGTGTCGTACTGCCAGTGCTCCAGGGTGCCCACCAGATCAGGCGAGCAGCAGAACGCGATGGCGAGGCGATCGCCGTCCTTGCGGATGGTGACGTCGCCGTACCACGCGTCGAGGTACTTGCCGGCGTAGCGATCGAGCGGGAGCGAGGGTCGGCTGGTCTTGTCGGGCGCCGCCACCTGTGACGACGGCGGCACGGCCTTCGCCTCGAGGGCCGCGTAGGCGGCGGCCCAATCGAAGGCCGGCCGCACTCCCAGGTAATAGTCGAGGATCCACCAGGCGATCGCATCGAACGCGGAGCCGCTCTCCGCGTTGGTGAGCACCGACACGCCCACCTTGGCCGACGGGATCATGGCGACCCGCGACACGAATCCAGGTAGCCCGCCCGTGTGCTGCAGGAGCTTCACCCCTCGATAGTCGCGCACCCCCACGCCGAGGGCGTAGCCATTGAACTCGGCCCGATAGGGGGCGAGCTCCGGCGGAGGCGGGCCCTGCGGAATCGGGGTGACCATGGTCCAGAGCTGCCGCGTCGTGCGCTCCGAGAAGAGCCGACCGCTACCCACCCGGCCCGAGTCGAGCTGGGTGACGAGCCACCTGGCCATGTCGGTCGCGCCGGCGCTGATCCCGCCGGCCGGATTCACGTTGCGACTCCGAAAGACCGGGACCGTCCGCAGCGTGCCGTCGACCTTGGCGTGCGGCCAGGCGTCGTTCGGGCCGGCGGCGCTCTCGGTGTTGTCGGGGGTGGCTCCGCTCATTCCGACGGGGCGGAAGATCCGCTCTCGAACGAAGTCCTCCCACGACTCGCCCGAGACCGATTCGATCAGGAGCCCGGCGATCAGATAGAGGACGTTGTCGTAGGCGTAGGCGCTCCGGAAGCTGGTGGCGAGCGGGATGTGGCGCAGCCGTCGGGCGATCTCGCTCCGATCGTAGGTGGACGGCGGCCACCAGAGGAGATCGCCGGCGCCGAGGCCGAGTCCGGAGCGATGGACGAGCAGGTCGCGGACCGTGAGCTCGTGGGTGACGTAGGGATCGGAGAGTGCGAACCACGGCAGGTAGCGAACCACCGGCGCGTCCCACTCGAGCTTGCCCTCCTCGACCAGGAGACCGAGCGCGGTGGCCGTGAAGAGCTTCGAGTTGGAGGCGATGGCGAACCGGGTCTCGGCGTCGACCGCCTCGGGCTCGCCGAGCTTCCGAACGCCGTAGCCCCTGGCAACGACGACCTGGCCGTCCTTCACGACGGCGAGGCTCAGGCCGGGGACCCCGAAGGCCTTCATCACGCCCGCGACGTAGGCGTCGAGCCCGGGTGGCGGTGCAGGGGCCCGCTGCGCGACGAGCTCGTGAGGGAAGAAGGCGGCCGCGAAGCCACTGGCGACGAAGCAAGAGAATCGGCGCATCGACTGAGGCCTCGGATTGGAGAGGGACCGGGTCGCGGTACCCGGAAGATAGGCGCGTCGGCCACCGCCTACCCGGGATCACGGGCGAAGGGCGTCTACGGTATCTTGTCGGGGAGCCACGCTCTCCCTCCTCCCACCCGGTGAGGTGCCCGTGTCGTCCGTCAGAGGCCCGCTCCATCGGATCGTCGCGATCGCGGTCGGCGTGCTGGCGGCGGCCGCGCCGGCGGCCGCTCAGTCGATCACCTATCCCAAGACCGCCAAGGTCGATCACGTCGACGACTACCACGGCGTCAAGGTGGCGGATCCCTATCGCTGGCTCGAGGACGACACGGCCTCGGCCGTGCGGTCCTGGGTCGAGGCGCAGAATCGCGTCACCTTCGACTACCTGGAGCGAATCCCCTTCCGGCGGCAGCTCCGGGCCCGGCTGGAGCAGCTCTACGATTATCCGCGCACCTCGGCGCCATCCCGTCGCGGGCCCTACTACCTCTTCTCGAAGAACGACGGCCTGCAGAACCAATCGGTGCTCTATCTCAAGAAGGGTCTGGACAGCGAGGCGTCGGTGCTGATCGACCCCAACACTCTCTCGACCGACGGCACCGTGCGGCTCGGCACCTCGGCGCTCTCCAGGGACGGCAGGTATTTCGGCTACGGCCTGTCGAGCGGCGGCTCCGACTGGCAGGAGTACCGGGTGATGGAGACCGAGACCCGAAAGCCACTCGCCGATCGGATTCGCTGGGTCAAGGTGTCGGGCCTCTCCTGGCACGGCTCGGGGTTCTTCTACAGCCGCTATCCGGCGCCGGCCGACACGACCAAGGCGCTCTCCGGCTCGAACGAGAACCACCGCGTCTATTACCACAGACTCGGCACGCCCCAGTCAGCGGACGAGCTGGTCTTCGAGGACCCGGCGCACCCGAAGCGCTTCCACACCGTCCGGGTCACCGACGACGAGCGCTTCCTGGTGCTCAGCGTCTCCGATCGAAGCGCCGCCGGGAACGACGGAAACGCCCTCTGGGTGCGAGACCTGCGCTCGAGCGACACGTCGTTCCGTCCCGTGGTGACGACGTTCACCGACAGCTACACCGTGATCGACAACGTGGGCGACAAGCTGCTGGTGATGACCAATCGCGGCGCGCCGAACTGGCGGGTGGTCGAGATCGACCCGTCCCACCCCGAGGAGGCGGCCTGGCGGGAGATCCTCGCCGAGCGCGGCGAGCCGCTCGACGCCGCCACGTCGGCCGGCGGGAAGCTCTTCGCGACGTACCTCGAGGACGTGACCCATCGGGTGTCCGTGCATGGGCTCGACGGCACGCTCGAGCGGGAGGTCGAGCTGCCGACACTCGGACGGGTCGGAGGATTCGGCGGCCAGCCGGACGACCGCGAGGTGTTCTACACGTTCTCGTCCTTCACCTATCCCCCGACCGTCTTCCGCTACGACATCGCGACCGGACGGAGCTCGGTGTACGAGAAGACGGCGGCGACCTTCGATCCGGACCGCTTCGAGACCAAGCAGGTCTTCTATCCCAGCAAGGACGGAACCCGGGTGCCGATGTTCGTCGTGCATCGGAAGGGTCTCGAGCTCGACGGCCGGCGGCCGACGCTGCTCTACGCCTATGGCGGGTTCAACATCGTGATCGGACCGAGCTTCAATCCGCTGCTGGTGGCGCTGTTGGAGCAGGACGGTGTCAATGCGCTCGCCAACCTGCGGGGCGGCGGCGAGTACGGCGAGGCCTGGCATCGCGCCGGGATGCTGCTCGAGAAGCAGAACGTCTTCGACGACTTCATCGCGGCCGCCGAGGGGCTGCAGCAGAACGGCTACACCGCACCGGACCGCTGCGCGCTGCAGGGCGGCTCGAATGGTGGCCTGCTGGTGGGCGCGGTGATGACCCAGCGTCCCGATCTCTGTCGCGTGGCGCTCCCCGCCGTCGGGGTGATGGACATGCTCCGTTACCACCAGTTCACGATCGGCTGGAACTGGGCCGCGGAGTACGGGTCGAGCGACGATCCGCGGCACTTCGCCAACCTCCGCTCGTACTCGCCCCTCCACAATCTGAAGGACGGGGTGCGTTATCCCGCGACGATGGTCACCACGGCGGACCACGACGACCGGGTAGTGCCCGCCCACTCGTTCAAGTTCGCGGCGACGCTGCAGGAGAAGCACCAGGGGCCCAACCCGGTGCTGATCCGAATCGAGACCAAGTCCGGCCACGGCGCCGTGAGCACGTCCAAGCGGCTCGACGAGACAGCCGACCTCTATGCTTTCATGCTCTTCACCTTCGGGCTCACGCCGCGGTACCCGCTCACCCCGTGAGCCTCCGTCCCGGCGCCGCGCTGGCCTCGGAGTTCGGCCTCGACGAGCAGAGCGTCTATCTCAACCACGCGGCGTCGGGTCCGCTCCCGGCCCGGTCCGCCGCGGCGCTCGAGCGCTACGTGCGCAACCGGCTCGACCCGACCGCGCTTTATCAGGCCGGCGCCCAGGACTACGACCCCACCGCGCTGCGAGCCAAGCTCGGCCGGCTGCTCAACGCCCCCGCGGAGCGGATCGGCTTCGTCCCGACGACGAGCGACGGGATCGCGGGATTGCTGAACGGGATCCCCTGGCGGCGGGGCGACAGGATCGTCTTCGCGGAGGGCGAGTATCCGTCGGTGGTGTACGCCGCGCTCGCGCTCGAGGCGCGCGGCGTGCAGCCGGTGGCCGTGCCAATGCCCCCCGGGCGGCTCGACCTCGACCGCCTTCTCGACGCGGTCGATGACCGGACCCGCGCGGTGGCGGCGAGCTTCGTCAACTGGCAGACCGGGTGGCGGATCGACCTCCCCCAGCTCGGCGCTGGCTCTCGGAGCCGGGGCACGCTCTCGATCGTGGACGCGATCCAGGGCATGGGCGTCTCGCCGATCGACCTTTCCGGCTCCGGGGTCGACGCCGTCGTGGCCGGCACGTACAAATGGTTGCTCGGCGTGCCCGGGCTCGCGGTGCTCGGCGTCAGCGAGCGGCTGCTCGAGGAGGTGACCCCGGATCGGGCCGGCTGGGTGAGCGTCGCGACCTCGGTCTACGCGGAGCCCGCCTTCGTGTGGGGAGAGGGAGCGCGGCGCTTCAGCGTCGGGGCGCCCGCGGATCCCGGCTTGGTCGCGCTGGAGCCGTCGGTCGATCTCCTGCTGGAGGTCGGGCTCGACCGGATCGCGCCGCATACCGAAGCGCTGGCGATGGCCATCGCCGACGGCGCGAGCGCGCTCGGACTCGCGGTCAACTCGAGCGTCGAGCCTGCCGCGCGCTCGGCGATCGCGAGCATCACCACGGGCAGCCCGGAGCGTGACGCCCGGCTGGTGGCCGAGCTGGTGTCCCGAGGCATCGTCGTGGCGCGCCGCGGGCCGGGCATTCGCGTCTCACCTCACCTCCACAACACGCCGAGCCACGTCGACCGGCTGGTCGAGACGCTGCGGGCGCTGCTCGGGTGAAGTCCGGCTTCAGCGGACCACGGGCAGCACGATCTGCGACGCCCGCGCCGAGTTGCGGAAGACCGAGACGGTTGGCGCCTCGCCGGCCGGAATCCTGGCGAAGTGATCGCGATCGGCACCGGCGATGGCAACCCGGATCCGGGAGCCGGCCCGGAACTGATGGGAGACCGGCAGGAGGTCGAAGCTGAGCTCGGCCGGCTCTCCCGGCACCAGCGGTGCCGCCGAGGCGCGGGTGAGACTCCGATACGGCGGCACCTGGAGGTAGGGCCCGGTCCCGACCTGGCGGAGGCTGGCCCGGAGAATCCCCTCGGTCACGTAGGCCACGGTGCCGTCGGCCATCACTTCTTCGAGATAGACGAAGAAGGCGCCGTCGCGCGCGGTCGACGCGACGTGCAGCGTCACCATCGGGTGCCCCGTCACCTCGAGCGGGGCGTCGAGCGGCGCGCTGGTGTAGGTGAGCAGCTTGCGGTCGATCTCGGCCCGGTTCGGGTAGACGACCGGCCCGCCGCCGAGGAGCGTGTTCCACCGGCTGGTCTCCCCGGTCCCGACGGTGGTGTCGACCTGATAGCGATCGACGCCGGCCGCCCCCGTGGGCCGTGAGGCGCCGAGCGACCCACCCGACCCGAAGAACCAGGTCTCGGACCCGGTGCCCGGCACCGGCCAGGTGGCGCTGGTCTTCCACCGGTTCTCGCCCATGGTGAAGTAGTGGATCGCGGGCTCGGTCGAGATCCCGTTCGCGGTGCCGCGGAGGTGATGGTCGAAAAAGCGGACCAGCTCGCCGAGGCGATCGAACGAAGAGAGTCGGGCCGAGTCGGGGCCGGGAGTCCAGTAGAAGCTCCCGCCGTGCGCCCAGGGACCGAGAATCAGCCGGCTGCCGGGCGTCCGAACGCTCTGGAACCGCTTGATCGCGGAGTGCGGATAGCCGCCGTCCCACCAACCGGAGTAGCTGTAGATCGCCGCACCGGACGCCTGTTGCTCGGCGCGGAAGGAGTGGGTGCTGGTCGCGTCGACGGTGAGGCCGTTCTCACCGACGTCGTCGCGGTACTCGAGGTCGGAGATCACTTCGTCGACCCGCACGTTGGCGCGATGTCCGTCGACCGCGGCCCGGAGCAGCGAGCGGTCACCGTCCAGGTCGACCGGCCGGCTGCCGAGAACGCCCCGCTCGCGCAGCTGGTCCGACACCTGGTTCAGATCCATCTCCCGGATCAGCTCGCCCCAGCGCTTCAGGAAGAAGTCCTGGAGCACCCCACCCGGGGCCACGATGTCGGCGAAGGCGTCGTAGAAAGCGAAGGTCGGCGCGACGGCTTTCACGGCCGGGTGCCGGTTCAGCAGGAGGAGGTCCGCGGTGCTGCCCACGTAGGAGATGCCGAGCCCGCCCACGGTGCCGTCCGACCACGGCTGGCGCACGATCCAGTCGACGAGATCCTTGCCGTCCTCGACCTCGAGCCGGTGGAACTCGGCGATCCGCCCGCCGAACGACGCGCCTGAGCCTCGGACGTCCACGACCAGATAGGCATAACCGCGGGTGACGAACGCCAGCACGTCCGACCGGGTCCGATCCAGACGCGGCGCCGCCTCCGGGGTGAACTCGAACGAGCGCCGGTAGCGGGTCTGCTCCATCACGGTCGGGAGCCGGGTGCCCGGGGCGAGGTCTTTCGGCAGGAAGACGTCGACCGCGAGTCGGACCCCGTCGCGCATCGGGACGTAGATGCTCCGGCGCTCCACCTGCTGGTACGTCGGAGCGGGGATCCCGTTCCGGGCGCCAGACCGGGTCCACCAGGCGCTGTCCGGCGAGGCGCCGGCGCGGGGCGCCTGGGCGGCCCCGAGCGTCGTGATCGAGGCGAGCAACAGGATCAAACTGGCGTGTCGCACGAGCTTCCTCTGGTGGCGGGGTTCGAACCAATGTAGCGGGGGGCGGGTCCCGGGTTGACGAGAGACCGGCCGGGCCTGTTCTTCAGAGCCGTCCCGCTCTCGGAGCTACCATCGTGCGATTCGTCCCAGGCCTCACCGGCGTGGCCTTCCTGCTGCCTCTGGCTTCGCTCGCGGCCCAGGTCACCGCCAACGACTATGCCCGGGCGGAGGCGTTCCTCCCATGGCAGGCGCAGACGCTGATCTCGGGCACCGATGTGGCGCCCCGCTGGCTCGACGGCGATCGCTTCTGGTTCCGGGCCCGGCGGCCGGCCGGCAGCGAGTTCATTCTGGTCGATCCGGCGCGCGGCACCCGCGCTCCCGTCTTCGATCACGACCGGCTCGCCGCCGCGCTCTCGGTCGCCGCCGATACCGCCTACCTCGGCAACAAGCTCCCCTTCACCGAGTTCGATTTCGTCGAGAACGGCGCCGCGATCCAGTTTCAGGTCCGCGACTCGCTCCGCTGGACCTGCCGAATCGCCACCTACGTCTGCACCGGACCCGACTCGGCCGCCGCGCGACCGCGGCACGAGATCCGTTCGCCGGACGGCACCTGGGACGCCTACGAGAAGGACGAGAACCTCTGGATTCGCTCGGTCGCGACGGGCGAGGAGATCCAGCTCTCGAAGGACGGTGAGAAGGACTACGGCTACGCCGTGGTACCCGAGGGCTGCTGCCAGGAGGTCACCAACCGGCGTCGCAAGAACCGCCCGCCGCCGGTGCTCAAGTGGTCACCCGACTCGAAGCGGATCGCCACCCATCGCTACGACGAGCGGCGGGTCGAGTCGCTCAACCTGCTCGAGGCACTGACCGGGCGGCCCAAGCTCCACACCTATCACTACGCCCTCCCCGGCGACTCGATCATCCCGATGTTCGACACCTGGGTGTTCGACGTCGAGCGGCGGACCGGCGTCAGGGTGGCGCTCGACCCGCAGCCCGGCAACTTCACCGCGGCCGACTCGGTCTTCCCCGAAGTGCAATGGACCAAGGACGCGGCCACGCTGTTCTACACCAGGAGGAGCCGCGATTTCAAGCGGATCGAGCTGCACGCGGTCGACCCCGCCACCGGCTCGGCCCGGAGCGTCCTCACCGAGAGCGGTCCGACCTATCGGGAGCTGAACCAGTTCCCCTTCGGCGGCAACGGGCCCAACTGGCGACCGCTCGCCAACGGCCGCGAAGTGCTCTGGTGGTCGGAGCGGGACGGCTGGGGCCACCTCTATCGGTTCGACGCCGCGGGCAATCTGGTCAACCAGGTGACGCGGGGCCCCTGGCTGGTGCACAGCGTCCTGCACCTGGACGAGGCCGGCGGCTGGATCTATTTCACCGCCGTGGGACGGGAAGCCGAGATCGACCCCTACTACGACCAGCTCTATCGGGTCCGGCTCGACGGCACGGGCCTCACCCGACTCTCGCCCGAACCGACTCAGCACAACGTCTGGCCGAGCCCGTCGGGGGCGTACTTCGTGGATCAGTCCTCGCGGCGCGACCTGAGCCCGACCACCGTGGTCCGGGCGCCGGATGGTCGCTCCGTCCTCACGGTCGAAACGTCGGAGATCTCGCGGCTCGAGGCGCTCGGCTGGAAGCCGCCGGTGCCGTTCCGCGCCAAGGCGCGCGACGGGGTGACCGAGGTGTACGGCTACCTCTATTTCCCGACCAAGCTCGACTCGACCAAGCGCTACCCGGTGATCGACTACATCTATCCCGGCCCTCAGGTGGGCTCGGTCTTCACCCGTGGCTTCACGGTCGGGCCGCCGGGCAACGGGCACGCGCTGGCCGAGCTGGGCTTCGTAGTCTTCACGGTGGACGCGATGGGCTCGCCGCTCCGCTCGAAGGCGTTCCACGACGCCTACTACGCGAACATGACCGACAATGGGATCCCCGACCACATCTCGGCCCTCCGTGAGCTGGCCCAGCGCTATCCGTTCATGGACCTGGACCGGGTCGGGATCTTCGGCCACTCGGGGGGCGGTTTCTCGGGCACGGACGCGATCCTCAGCTATCCCGACTTCTTCAAGGTGGCCGTCTCCGGCGCGGGCAACCACGACAACCGCGGCTACCACTTCCCCTGGGGCGAGAAGTACCACGGCCTGCTGGAGAAAAAACCGGGCGGGGGCGACAGCTACGACAGCCAGGCCAACCAGAACAAGGCGGCCAACCTGAAGGGCAAGCTGCTGCTCACCTACGGCACGCTGGACGACAACGTCCACCCCAACATGACGCTCCTGGTGGCCGACGCGCTGATCCGAGCCAACAAGACCTTCGACATGCTGGTGTTCCCGAACCGCAATCACGGCTACGCCAACGAGCCCTACGTGGTCCGGCGGACCTGGGACTACTTCGTCCAGCACCTGCTCGGGGAGACGCCGCCCCCGGACTACGAGATCCGTCCGCCGCCGCGCTGAGCGGCCGCGCGACGACGTGGGGTTCCCCGAGATGCGGCCGGCTTCGGCCCGGCTCCTGGAGACGAGATGAGAACGGTTACGAAGATCGCGCTCGGCGGCCTGCTGGCGCTCCTCTTGGGTGGGGGCTACCTGGTGTGGCGCGCGGCGCCCAAGATCCCCCGGGAGCCATTCACCGAGCCGCTCGGGCAATACGCCGTCGGGACCCGCGAGTACCAGTGGACCGACTCGAGCCGGGCCGAGGCGTACACCACCGACCCGGACGACAAGCGGACGATCGTGGTCCAGGTCTGGTATCCCGCGCCGAGCGGTGCCACCGGCGATACGGCCAAGTACCTCCAGCACCCCAAGGAGTTCGCCAGCCGGCTCGGCGCCTGGGCCGCGCGCAAGGCGATGACCCGCTCGGTAGTCGACGCGCCGCTCGCGGCGGGCGGTCCCTTCCCGGTCCTGCTCTACAACCACGGCGGGCTGTGGACCCGTTGGAGCGCCACATTCGCCACTGAGTGGCTCGCGAGCCACGGGTACGTGGTCGTCTCCGTCGAGCACTTCGGCTTCAGCCAGACGGAGCGCTTCCTCGACGGCGCCAAGTTCGAGCCCGACACGCTCGGCCTGCCAGCGGAGACCGGCGACGGCAAGGCCGACGCGCTCGCCAGCTGGGCTTATCTCGACGATCCGGTCTTCAAGTTCTGGGTGGCCGACGCGCGGTTCGCGCTCGATCGGGTGACCCGGCTCAATCAGGTGCCCGGACCGATGCAGGGCGCCTTCGACCTCGAGCGAATCGGTGCTTTCGGCTGGTCGTTCGGCGGCGCGACCGCGGTCCAGCTCACGGCGGACGACCCGCGGGTGAAGGCGGCGGTGGACCACGACGGCCAGCTCTTCGGCGACGTCAGAGAGCGCGGCACCAGCCGGCCGGTGCTGCTGATGCACCACGGGATCGACGACGCCCTCACGGTCAAGGAGGAAGATCGGCCGATGGTGCGGGAGCTGCTCGCGATGGTGCAGAGCTGGGACAGCACCGCACGCGAAGCGTCGACCGCTGATTGGCACGAGGTGACCATTCCGGACACCGATCACGGCAACTTCTCCGACCTCGGCTTGTTCTTCAACCAGGCGGAGGGCCGGATGGATCCGCGGCTGGCGCACCGGATCATCAACCGCTACACGCTCCAGTTCTTCGACCGCTACCTCAAGGGCGCCCCGGCGGGGCTCTTCGACGGCACCGAGCCACCGCCCGCTGAGGTGCGCCAAACCTCGCGGCCGGCCCCTCGCGCGGACACGACGGGCGCGCGGTAGCTTCGGGTATCATGTCCCGACGACCCGTCGCCACGGGCGAACCGCCCTTGCCGCTGGTGGTCCAGATCGGCTTCGCCGGCTCCCGTCAGCTGCTCGCGGCCGGCCGGAGCGCGCCCGGGCAAACGACCGAGTTCGAGGAGGCGCTCGAGCCGTTGCTCACGGCCAGGCTCGCCGCCCTCCCGGGCGAGCTCGGGCTTTCTGCGAAGCACTTCTGCTGCGGAATCTCTCAGTTGGCGATCGGCGCCGACACGCTCTTCACCCGGGCCTGCGCGACGCTCGGTTGGGACCAGCGACTCTTCCTCCCCCAGGCCCGAGAGCAGTTTCTCCACGCCGGCGGGGCCGAGGATCCGGACTTCACGACGTCAGAGCGAGAGGCGGCGACCAGGCTGTTCGGGCTGCCGCACATCATCCAGGAGCGGGTGGTGAGCGCCGCCAGCGTTCGCCAGGAGCAGTTCGAGGACGTGAGCGCGGAGCTGGTCCGGGTGAGCGATCTGATCGTCTGCCTGGTGCGGAGCGGCGCCGTGGGCGCCCGCGGCGGGAGCCGGGCGCTGATCGAGGAAGCCGTGCGCCGAAAAAGGGCCGTGCTCGAGCTCCGGGTCTCGTCCGAGGAGGGTCGGCCGGTGATCGAGGAGGAGCGCTGGCACAACCGGGGCGCCTTCGTGGTACCCGCGGCGCCGCCCGAGCTCGACCGTCTGAAGGCGGACCTCGCTGCCTCGACCAGCGTGGACGACTACTACGACGCGCTCAAGACATTCGGCACCCAGGTGGCGGACTGGCGCAAGACGGTCTTTCGGCTGGCTGCCCTGGTAATCATCGGGTCGCACGTGGCCGCCACCATCATGGCCGCGTACGGCAGCACACTTCCGCACACGGGGCCGGGACTCGGGATCCTGCAGGCCCTGCTGGCGGCCGAGCTCGTGACGCTCTCGGTCGGCTGGCTCACCCACACCTACCTGCACCGCTCACGCGCCTCGGAGATCTGGGCGATGTCACGGCTCACCGCGGAGGTGGCGCGGTCCGGACTCGCCGTGCGCGACGTGCCCGAGTACCTCTCGCACCTGTTCACCCTGCCGTTGCCGCACAGCCTCCGCCCGATCCTCCGCACGGTCAACGTGCTCCACCTCCGCGACGCCGCACGGGCCGTGCGGCGCGAGCCATGGGAAGCTCGCCGCGATCGTTATGTCGCGAGCCGGCTCCGCGGCCCCTCAGCGGGGCAGATCCCGTACTACCAACGCAAGCACGTCTCCGCAAAGCGGTGGACCTGGCTCGCGCAGGGGTTCTTCTCCATCTGCTCGCTGGCCGCCATCGCCGTGGCCGGCTACAAGCTCGCCACGTTGGGTGCGCATCCGGAGTCTGAGCTCGCGGCGGGCGCCGAGGCCGCCAAGGCGACGACGGGGGCCGCGCTCCTCGCGGTCGCAGCGATCGTCCTGCCGGTGGCCGCCGTCGCCGCGATCTCGTTGGCAGCCGCGTTCGACCTCGAGGCGCGGATCCACACCTTCGGCGAGATGCTGGAGTTCCTGGAGCGCCGGGCGGAGGACCTCGAGCAGACCACCTCCGAGCGCGCCTTCGTGAATCTGGTGCTCTTTACCGAGGGGCGGCTTCTGGGTGAGAACGCCAACTGGTACGCCAGGAGGGCGTACACCGGCGTGACCTGAGCCGATCCGGTCGGATTCGTTTCAACTCGAGCCCCCCAAGCCCGTTCGTACAGCCTGAGCCAGTTCTCACCGATCAGCTTGTCGATCTCGACCGCGGAGAATGCCTCAGTGGCCGCGCCGGACCGGGATGGTGACTGTGGGTCCAGTCTCCGTCCCGGCCGGTGGGTCGAGCGTCACGCCGCCGACCAGCGGAATCCCTGTTTCGAGAGCGGCAGCGCGCGGACCCGCTTGCCCGTGGCCGCGAAGAGCGCGTTGCAGAGCGCCGGCACCACCGGCGGAAGGGCGGGCTCGCCCAGACCGGTCGGTGGGTTGTCGGTCACCTTGAAGTGGACCTCGACCGGCGGGGCCTGCGCCAGCCGGAGCAACGGGAAGTCGTGGAAGTTGCTCTCCACCGCCCGGCCGCCGTCGATCGTGATCTCCTGGCCGAGCGCCTCGCTGATCCCGTCGAGGGCGGCGCCCTGAGCCTGATTCATCGCGTTGCTCGGGTTGATGATCTGCCGTCCGATGTCGCCCGCGACCCAGACCTTCTCGATCCGGAACTGATCGCTGCCGTTGGTGGCCACCTCGACCACCTCGGCGAAGTAGCCGCGGTGACTGTAGTGGAAGCCCACCCCGAGTCCGTGCCCCTTGGGCAGGCTCCGGCCCCAACCCGACTTCTCGGCCGCCAACTCGACCACTCCGCGCATCCGCGCCGCGTCGTACACCGGTTGCCCTCCGGGCGAATTCACCATCCTCGGCTCGCCCAGGAGGTCCAGGCGGAACTTGACCTGATCGACGCCCGCCGCGTGAGCCAGCTCGTCGATGAAGCTCTGCATCACGAAGGCGATCGCGTTGCTGCCGGGGGCGCGGAGCGCGCCCGTCGGCACGCCGAGCGGCATCAGCGAGGCGCCGTAGGAAAAGTTGCCGACGAAGCGCGACGGGAACTCGTACGGCGACATCGTCGCGCTCGGCGCGAATCGGCCGAAGAGCTGCCGCAGGTCCTTCTCCTCGGCGGCGAGCCCGTCGAAGCCGCGCCCGAAGCTGACGAAGTGGTTCTTCCAGGCCACGACCTTCCCGGAGCGGTCCACGCCCGCCTTGAGGAAGTGGAATCCGCCAGGCCGATAGAGGTCATGGGCCATGTCGTCTTCCCGGGTCCAGACCAGCTTGACCGGGGCGCCCGCCTCCTTCGAGATCCAGGCAGCCTCGACCATGAAGTCGTTGTAGAGCCGGCGCCCGAAGCCGCCGCCGATCCGGGTCAGGTTGATCGTGATGGCCGACTGCGCAATCCCGAGGGTTTGCGCGACGACGCCGCGGCCCCGCTCCGGCGTCTGCGACGGAGCCCAGATCTCCACGGTGCCGTCGGGCTTGGCGTGGGCGGTGCAGTTCTGCGGCTCCATCGGCGCGTGGGCGATGAAGGGATAGGAGTAGGCGGCCTCGACCACGTGCGCGGCGCCGGCGAGAGCGGCGTCGGCGTCACCTTCCGAGAAGAGAACCCGCTCCGGTGCGCCCGCGCCGAGCTCCGTGGCGCGCGCGGCGAACCCGGCGCTCGACTGGCTCCTGGTCTCGCCCTCGTCCCACCGCACCTCGAGCTTCCGCCGGGCGCTCTCGGCGAGCCACCAGCTGTCGGCCACGATGGCGATGCCCGGGAAAAGACCCGCCGGATCGGTTCCGCCCTCGACCACGAAGGCGTGCTTGACGCCCGGCATCGCGCGGATCCGGTCCAGATTGGCGCTCACCACCTTGCCGCCGTAGACCGGGCACTTCTGGAACACGGCGTAGAGCATGCCGGGCACCGTCACGTCGATCCCGTAGAGCGGCTTGCCCGAGACGATCTTGGGATTGTCGACGCCGGGGATCGGCGTGCCGACGATCCGGAAGTCCTTCGGGTCCTTGACCGGCACCTTGTCGAGCTCGGGCGCGGGAATCGAAGCCGCGGCAGTGGTCAGCTCGCCGTAGCCGAGCTGTCTCCGGGACCCGCGGTGATGCACCACGCCCGGGGTGGTGCTGAGCTCGCCGACCGGCACGTTCCAAGTCTTGGCGGCGGCGGCGAGCAGCATCTGCCGGCCGGCGGCGCCCACCTGGCGCATGTTGTCGTAATTGAGCGGTGTCGCCAGGCTGCCGCCGGCGAACTGCTGGCCGAAGCTCGCCTGGTCGGCAATGGCCTGCTCGATCGTGACCTTCTCCCACTCGACGTCGAGCTCCTCGGCGATCAGCATCGGGAGCATCGTCTTCACGCCCTGACCGATCTCCGGGTTCTTGGAGAGGATGGTCACGGCGCCGTCGGGCATGATCTTGATGAAGGCGTTGGGCTGGAAGACCTCGGCCGCGCCGGTCGCGGCCGCGGCGGCGGCGGCTTCGGCCGGCTTGAAGTAGCTGGCGAGCATCAGCCCGCCGCCTGAGAGCGCGGTGGCGCGCAGAAAGCCGCGGCGATCGACTGTGGTGGTCGTCATTGGATCCTCCTAGCGATTGGCGCCGGACGCGCCGGAGCTGGAGCCCAAGGTCGAGGTCGCGTCGCCCGCCGCGATCGCCGACGCCCGGTGGATCGCGGAGCGGATCCGGAGATAGGTCGCGCAGCGACAGAGATTCCCGTTCATCGCCGCGTTGATGTCGGCGTCGGTGGGCTTCCCGTTCCGCGCGAGCAGGGCCGCCGCCGACATGATCTGGCCGGCCTGGCAGTAGCCGCACTGAGGAACGTCGAGCTCCTGCCACGCCAGCTGGAGCGGATGGGTCGCGTCGGGCGAGAGCCCCTCGATGGTGGTGATCTCGGCGTTGGCCACCGCGGCGATCGGCATCGAGCAAGAACGAACCGCGGCGCCGTTCAGGTGCACGGTGCAGGCGCCGCACTGGCCGACCCCGCAGCCGAACTTGGTGCCTTTCAGGTCGAGCACGTCGCGCAGCACCCAGAGCAGGGGCATCTCGGGCGGCGCCTCGACGGAATGCGATATCCCGTTGACGGTCAGGGAGATAGCCATCGGTGGACCTCGTGAGCGGCGGTTGAAAATGAACGCTGGCCCCGGGGCGGACAAATGTCAAACGAGGGGGTCTCGCGCCCCCCCTGGTCCCGGCCGGCCGGTTCGCCTCGGTTGGATAGCCCTACGGCGGCCCGAGGACGGCGGATTCCCTCGTCCCGGCCCAGACTTTCGCCCCGGGCCCAAAGGCGCCATTCTGATCTCTACAGGCCTCCATGACCACCCCCGTCCAGCCTTCGACCGACTCGAATGAGAATCGACCCCACGCCCGTTGGGTGCGGGTCTCCCACTGGCTCACGGCGGCGAGCGTGCTCACGCTCGCCGTGAGCGGTTTCGTGATCCTGATCGCCCATCCGCGACTCTATTGGGGTGAGGTCGGCAACGACCTGGTCCCCGCCCTGATCGAGCTGCCGATCAGCCCCGACTTCCGGCCGGACGCCTGGGTCGGTCACGAGCCGGTTACCGCCGACCCGTCAGGGCCGATCACCGCGAACCGGACCTACGAGCCGTACAACCAGAACGGCTGGGCCCGGAGCCTCCACTTCCTGGCGGCCTGGTGGCTGGTGCTGCCCGGCCTGATCTATCTGATCGCGGGAATCGGGGGCGGGCACTTCCGCGCCCACATCTGGCCTCGGGCCCGCGAGCTCGGGCTCCGGGCCTTCGGACGGGAGATCGCCGATCATCTCCGGCTCAGGATCCCCAAGGCGACGGGCGGCCCGCGCTATGGCCTGCTCCAGAAGTGCGCCTACACCTTCGTGATCTTCGTGGCGGCGCCACTCGTGCTGCTCACCGGGGTCACGATGTCACCGGCCGTGACGGCGTCGCACCCCTGGCTGCTCGATCTCTTCGGCGGGTACCAATCGGCCCGCACGCTCCATTTCTTCGCCTTCCTCGCCCTCGTCCTCTTCGTCCTGGCGCATCTCGCGATGGTGAGCCTCTCCGGCTTCCGTCGTCAGATTCGCGGGATGACCATCGGAGACCCGCGATGAGCCGGATCGTCACCCGTCGGAACCTCCTGATCGCCGGCGTGGCCGGAGCCGCCGGGGTGGTCCTCGCGCGCTCGCCCAGGGTGCTGCCGCCCACCTACGGCCATCTGCTCCGGATGGGCGACAACCTCACCTATGCGATGCACCGGGCGATCCTCTCGCGCCGCGCGCTCGCGAAGGAGTACCAGCCGGGCGACGTCACCTCCTTCCCCGCGATCGGGACCACCGACCCGGGCGAGCGCGACACGCCGCTCGCCGAGACCTATCGCGGGCTTCGGACCGGGGGCTTTCTCGACTGGGGCCTCTCGGTCGAGGGTCTGGTCGCCACCCCGCGCCGCTTCTCGTTGGCCGAGCTCAGGGCGATGCCCGCGCGAACCCAGATCACCCGGCACACCTGCGAGGAGGGCTGGTCGGCGATCGGCGAGTGGACCGGCGTGCCCCTCAGCCTGGTGCTCGGCGCGGCCGGCATCCTGCCGGGCGCGCGGGTCGTGAAGTACACCTCCTACGACGGGTGGGTCGACAGCATCGACATGCTCGACGCGCTCCACCCGCAGACCATCCTCGCCTACCGGATGAACGGCCGACCCCTCCCGATCGGGCACGGCGCGCCGGTCAGGCTCCGGGTCGAGACGCAGATCGGCTACAAGAGCATGAAATACCTCGACCGGATCGTGGTGATCGACGAGTTCGACGACGGGGGCGAGCAGGGGAACATCCAGAACGGGTGGGCCTGGTACACGGGGATCTGAGCGCCGCAGTCTCGCTTGCCCTCGGGTCACACTACAAGACCGGAGCTCTGCGTGCTTCGACTACCATCACTCGTCACGGCGCTGACGCTCTTGGGGTTCGCCCCGCCAGCTCGAGCGCAGCCCACGACCGTCGACGAGGTTCGAGCTGCACGACTCGCCCAGAACGAGGCGATCGCGGAGCGACGGCTCGACAGCGTCGCCAGCTTCTGGACCCGTGACGTCGTGATCGTGAGCAGCCGCGGCGAGGTGCTGCGGGGCAAGGACGCCTATCACGCCGCGCTCGCCCGCGACTCCGTGATGGTCTACCGACGGACGCCGGAGCGGATCGAGGCCGCGTCGTCGTGGCCGCTGGTCTGGGAAGCAGGGACCTGGGCCGGCCTCCAGGGCCCCGGAGGCCCCGAGGCGATCGGCGGTCGGTACGCGGCCCAGTGGCACCGGATCGACGGGCGCTGGCTGATCCGGTCCGAGGTGTTCGTCGCCCTCCACTGTGCCGGCGAGCCGTGCGGCTGGCCAGTCCGATCCCCCTAGCACCGGGAGCCACGCCGCGCTGGGCCGCGCCGGCGGTAAAGTTCGGGGGTCCCCGCGCATTGGTGTCGCGGACCCTCGCCCACGCCCCGATGACCGAACGGCCCAAGACCGACACCCGAGAAGCGCTCGCCGACACCGTGCGGCGAGCGCGGCAGGGCTCGGCCGACGCCTTGGCCGCGCTCTACCACGCCTTCGGCGAGCAGGTGCGGGGCACCGCCTACCGGATCCACGGCAAACGCGCCGACGCCGAGGACTCGCTGCAGGACGTCTTCGTCGGTTTTCCCGAAGCCCTGGCCCAC
>JBFXAS010000001.1:0-117115 GCA_050184075.1 Gemmatimonadales bacterium | reverse complement strand
CACGGACCTATCAGCTCCAGCTCGGGTGGCTGGACGGGAAGCGCGGGCTGACCTTCTGCCTGCTGCAGGCCTACGCGTCGTATCTCCAGTGGTCGCTGCTGTGGAGCAGGCGACTGAACGCCGCGCGCGGGGTCCCGCCGCCGCTCCCCGCCTTCGACGAAGATCCGGCTGTCTGGGCCGGCCTCCGGCGGATCCGGGCTCACGTACCACCCGAGCGGAGCCCGGCTCCCGGCCGAATCGAGGCGGAGCCACGATCGTCTTCCCGAGCCGCCAAGCCCGAGACCGCGTGAGCCGCTGGCCGCACACACCGCTGATCCGGAACCGCAGGCACGGCACGACGCCGGGACTGGTTCACGCCCCCGGACGCGCGGGCGAGAGCCCCTGGTGGCCACGGATCGAGGAACGAGTTCTTTCCGCGTCGCACCGCTATCGGCCTCGAGACGGCCTCGAGATCGTGACCTGGAACTCCGGCCGCCCGAACTCGATCCTGTCGGTGCGAGGGCACCGGCTGGGCACCCTGGAAGCGTCGCTCGATCGGTTCGGAATCCCCTACACGGTGCTGGGCGGCTCCGTCGGCGACCGGTGGACCAATCGGATGAAGCTCGAGCTCACCCTGGATCACCTGCGGCGCTCGGCCGCGGAGCTGATCCTCGGGGCCGACTCCGCGGATGTCCTGCTGGTCGACGATCCAGGCCGGATCGTCGATGCCTTCGCCGGTCAGCCAGCCCGAGTGCTCTTCAACGCAGAGAAGAATCCCTGGCCCAGGCAGCTCGCGGACGTCGCCAGCTTCGAGCGCCAGGTGGCGCCGGCCCCGTTTCGCCACCTCAACTCGGGTCTCTGGATCGGATACCGCGAGGCGCTGATCGAGGCCTTCGGGCACGCGCTGGCCGCCGCCGGTTCGTCCGAGGTGCCGGGGTCGGATCAGGCCTGCTGGAAGCAGGTGTATCGGGAGCGCTACCCCGCGATCCAGGTCGACGCGCGCTGCCGCTGCTTCCAGACCCTCAACCTGGTCCGCCGCGAGATCGTCGTCGACGGCGAGCGCTGGCCGCTCTTTGCCTGGGCACGACCCCGGAGCCAAACTGGCCCGCGCGAAGGCTGAAGCCGACGGTGAGTGGCCGACCGGCGTCAGTCGAGCGGATAGCCGGCCCGAAGCATGACGGGCCCGAGGGTCTCGACCAGGCGTGCGGCGAGGTCCGGCGGCAGCTCGTCGCGCCAGCCGTCGACCCGGCCGACCCGCACGAACCGGCCCGACCCGCGCGCCCGGCCTCGATACGCCTCGGCGCCGCCGCGGTCCTCCAGGCTCCGCATCGCATCGAAGTCCCCGCGGGCCACGGCGTCCGCGAGCCGCTCGGGCGACGGATCGAGCCCGGCAAACCGGCTCACCTCAGCGAGCACTGCCGCTCGATCGGCGACCAGATCTTCGTACCGGGCGAGCAGCAGGTGCCCGCCACCCGCAGCCGCGTCCAGCGCGCGGCCCACTTGGCGATCCCACCGCTCGAGGTTGCTGTTCCAGTGACGGAAGACCCCATTGCCGGCGAGGTACTGGTCCACGAATCGATCGAGCGGGAGGCGCCGGTCGCCCAGCATGGTCCGGTACATCTCCCAGAGCGACACCACCACCGCGCGAGGATCGCGGTAGAGGTAGATCACCTTGGGATAGGACGACCAGAACCGGGGATACTCGTTGCGAAAGATCCGCGGATCCGCCAGCCCTCCGTAGTCGGCGATCCGGTGCTCGCGCCCGTGGACGAAGGGAAGGTACCGGCCGACGTTGACGAGATCGACCCGATCCGGATCGACCGGCTCCACGACCATCGCCAGCAGGTAGGCGAGCCAGGTGTTGCCGGACTTGGGATGTCCGACAAGGAAGACGTCGGTCGGCCGCAAGGCCCGGACGAAGCGGGGCCGCTCGAGGGTGGCGCGAAGTCGGTAGTAGCCGAGGCTCCGCTTGATCGATCTGAGCCAGCCGCCGGCCCTTCGGGCGGCCAGTCGGGCGGTCAGCCCGCTCACCCCGCCTCCGACTCGAGGAACCCCTCGGGCAGGGCCCGAAACGACGCAGGGTCGGTCCGACCTGACTTGACCGCCTGGAAGTTTCGCCACTCGCGCTGCTTCCGCTCGCTGGGCCACGCCGTCGTGGACCAGTGAGCGAATTCGTCCTCGGCCACGTCCTTCACCTCGTAGAAGGCGACCGGGGAGAAATGCCGCTTGCGCGGGAAGGTGGGTCGACTGAGCCGTTCCCAATGCGGGTCCTTCACGAATCGGTAGCCCCGCCCGGTGGGGAAGAGCTCCACCTCGCGGTTCACTTCGCCCACCGCGAGAAACGCGGCACCGTCCGGGGTCCGATACACCGTCTGTCCGGCGAGGGTCCAGCAGCCCAGCCCCCGCCGCCGGACCCGCTCGAGCAGGGCACGGAAGGAGTGGGCGGCCGCTCGGACCAGCACCATGTCGCCATCCCACTTGCAGACGAACCGATGGCCGCAGCGGGACAGAGACCAGTTGGTGAAGTAGACGGCGCTGTGGAGCGAGTCGGCCGGGGTGGCCGCGTGCTCCGGCCCGAACCGGGCCAGCCGAAACGGATACGACCAGAGCTTGATGCGCTCGCCGTGGGGCGCCGACTGCATCAGGCCGCGGACGATGGCCACGGTGGCGTCTTCGCTGGCGTTGTCGATCACCACGACTTCGTCGAACAGGGGCAGGATCGACCGGAGGCAGAGGTCGATCTTGGCGGCCTCGTTGCGGACCCGGACCATGGCCGACACCCCCGGCGCCGGCGCGCCGACTGGCAGGGTGAAGTCGTACGCCGGATCCCGCTCGCGATTCCGATACCGTCGGCGCCGGAGCTCGGGGAGCAGCGCCATCAGCTGGGGCGTTCCGTCATAGCGGACAAACTATCGAGCGCGGTAGGTTCTGGTAATGCATCGCCATCCCGTCGGAGCGCTGGTGCTCCGCTATCACCGCGTGGCGGATCTGCCCCGCGATCCATTCGGGATCGCGGTATCGCCCGCCCGCTTCGCCGAGCACCTCGAGCTGATCCGACGCGACTTCGTGCCGATGGCGCTCGCCGACCTGGTCGCCGCGTCGGCTCAGGGCTCCCCGCCGCGGCGCGCGGTGGCGATCACCTTCGACGACGGATACCTGGACCTCGCGGTGACCGCGCGCCCGCTGCTCGAGCGATTCGAGCTGCCGGCCACCGCCTACCTGATCACCGACGCGCTCGACGTGGACACGGAGCCCTGGTGGGACACCCTGGCCCGAGTGGTCCTGGCCCCCGAAGCGATCGGAACGAGGCTGACGCTGGCGATCGGCAATCGAGTCGTCGCGGTCGATCTCGCTCCCGGCGACGACCCGGTCGGCGAGGCGGCCCGGATCGCCTCGCTCCGACTGTTGGTCGACCGGCTTCGGCGCCTCTGTCCCGAGGCTCGCGAGCGGGCGATCGGCTCGATCCCGGCCGGCACCGGGTCGATTGCCCGGAAGCCCGACGACCGGCTGCTCCGGGGTCGGGAGGTCATCGACCTCGATCGCAGCTCGGCGATCGAGATCGGCGCTCACACCGAGAGCCACCCGATGCTGGCCAGTTTGGATCCAGCCGGGAGAGCGGCGGAGATCGGTGGCAGCAAGCGGCGGCTGGAGGCGCTGCTGGGTCACCCGATCGCGAGCTTCGCCTATCCCTATGGGACGGGGACCCGGTACGCGAAGACGGTGCGCGAGGCCGGCTTTCGCTCCGCGTGCACCACCCGGGCTCGGCGCCTCGGACGCCGCACCGATCCGCTCCGAGTACCCCGGGTCTACGTGGGCGACTGGGACGGCGACGAGTTGGCCCGCCGACTGGCCGCCCTCTGAGCTGATGCCGCCAATGCCCGACTCGACGCCGCCACCCGAACGCGTCCGGCTCGACTACCTGGCCGAGCGGCTCGGACCGCGACTGCTCGTGGTGGACCCGTCGGAGCGGTTGCTCCTGGTGGCCAACTGGGCGGCGAATCAGGTGTCCGGCTATCTGATCGACCCCGCCACCGGACGCCTGACGAGTGCCGAAGGGTCTCCCTACGACGCCGGCATCGCGCCCCGGGCGGTGACCATCGATCCGAGCGGCCGGTTCGCGTACGCGGCCAATTGGGGCTCGGGCGACATCGTCGGGTTCCGGCTCGACTCGCGGGGGCTTGCTCCGATCGAGGGGTCGCCGTTTTCGGCCGGCCGGAACCCCAGGAACCTTCGCTTCGACCTGCGCGGTCGGACGGCCATCGCCTCGATCGCGGGGGAGGCTCGGCTCCGGAGCTATCGCCTCGACCCGGGCACCGGTCGGCTGGAGCCCGTCGGCGAGGCTCGTTGCCTCGATCGACCCCGCTCCGCCATGATCGACCCGTCCGGCCGTTTCGTGTACGCCGCGCATGAGGGGGGACGCGCGGTTTCCGGTTTCCTGATCCACGACGCGACCGGCGCCCTGACCGCGATCGAGGGGTCGCCGTTTCCCGCGGGCCGCGATCCGCGATTCGTCACCGTCGATTTTGCCGGCCGCTTCGCCTGGGTGCCCAACCAGCGCTCCAACGATCTCTCGGTCTTCGCCATCGATCCGGTCACCGGCAGACTGGATCGGACGGCGACGAGTCCCCTCTCGGTGGGACGGAGACCCTTTCAAGCGGTGCTCTTTCCCGATGGCCGTTACTGCTGCGTCGCCAACGAGAAGTCCGATTCGCTCTCGGTTTTTCGCGTCGACTCGGGAACGCCCGGCGCGGCGACCATCCTGCTCGAGACCGTCGGCACCGGGAGCCGTCCGATCTGGCCGGTGGTCGACCCGACCGGCCGATTCCTGCTGGTGGCCAATCGCGAGTCGGACGACCTGTCGGCCTGGTCGATCGACCCGGACGGAGGGCTCGATCCGCTGGCGGGCTCGCCCTTCCCGGCCGGTCGGCGGCCGCGGGCGGCCACGGTCTCCCCCTCGGGTCGCTTCGTCTATCTCGCCAACGACGGCTCGGACTCGATCTCGGGTTGGCGGCTCGATCGGGAGCGCGTCACCCTGATCCCGATCCCCGGCTCGCCCTGGGCGACCGGCCGGATCGACGCGGTTCGTTAGGCGATGCGTCGAGCCGCCGGCAACGCCGTCACCCGGATTCGAGAGGCGATCGTGGCCCGGTCGTCCCCGTGGGTCCGGCGTGCCCTGGGGCCGGCCGCCAAGCGACTCGACGCGCTGGTGATCGACCACGGTCTCCTCCGACTGGCCTACGACAACGGTCACCGGCTCTCGCCCGAGGCCTGGCGCGCGGCGCAGCCGAGCCCGGAGCGGCTGCGTCGTTGGCTCGGGCTCGGGATTCGCACGGTCGTCAATCTCCGGGGGCGACATCGGAGCGGGGCCTACTGGCTCGAGCGGGAGGCCTGCGAGGCGCTCGGCCTCACGCTGGTGGATTTCCGGCTCCGCTCTCACGAGGCGCCCAGCCGCGATCAGCTCCACCGGGCTCGAGCGATCCTCGAGGAGGTCGAGTATCCGATCCTGATGCACTGCAAGTCGGGCGCCGACCGAACCGGTCTGATGGCGGCGCTCTACCGGGTCGTGCGCGAGGGCGCGCCGGTCTCCGAGGCGCGCGCGGAGCTGAGTCCGCGGTTCGGCCACTGGTCATGGACCGCCACCGGGATCCTGGACTCCTTCCTCGATCGCTACCTGGTCGACACCGCGCCCCACCCGATGGCGTTCTTCGAGTGGGTCGATCGCGTGTATGATCGCGACGCGCTCACTCGCGCGTTCCGCGCTCGGTCGTGGCGGGCCCGGTGGCGCGGCTCCGCCTGACGGCGCGGCGAGCCATGGTCCCGCCGACCGCCTCATTCGCCCATGGCCTGCAGCTGACAGAGCTCGGCGTACCGTCCGCCATTGGCGACCAGGGTCTCGTGCGACCCCGCCTCGACGACGGCGCCGCGATCGAGCAGGTAGATGAGGTCCGCGCCCTGGATGGTCGAGAGCCGGTGGGCCACGATCAGCGTGGTCCGGTTGGCGGCGAAGCGGGCCAGCGCCGCCTGCACCAGCCGCTCCGACTCGGAGTCGAGCGCGCTGGTGGCCTCGTCGAGGAGGAGGATCGGCGCCTGCTTGAGGATCGCCCGGGCCAACGCGAGCCGCTGGCGTTGGCCGCCGGAGAGACGCTCGCCGCGATCGCCGATCACGGTCTCGTATCCTTTGGGCTGCTCGACGATGAATGCGTGGGCGGCCGCCGCCCGAGCGGCGGCCTCGACCTCGGCGTCGGTCGCCCCGAGCCGCCCCAGCCGGATGTTGGCGCGAATGGTGTCGTCGAAGAGGCTGACCTCCTGGCTCACCATCGCCAGCGCATCCCGAAGACTGGCCAGACTCACCCCGGCGATGTCCTGGCCGTCGATGGTGATCCGCCCCGCCGTGACGTCGAAGAGGCGGGGAATCAGGTTGACCAGGGTCGACTTGCCCGCTCCCGACCTGCCGACCACCGCGACGGTGCGACCCCCGGGAATCGCCAGCGAGAGTCCGGTCAGCGCCGGGGTCGGGCTGCCCGGATAGGAGAAATCGACCCGGTCGAAGACGATGGTGCCATCGGTCACCACGAGTGGTGGGGCGCCGGCGGCCTCGACCACGGTCGGTCGCTCGTCGAGCACCTCGTACATTCGCTCCACCGCCGCCAGGCCCTCGCCCACGGTCGAGCTGAAGCGTCCCACCGCCTGGATCGGCTGGGTCACCATCAGCAACGCACCGAGAAAGCCCATGAAGTCGCCGACCGAGGTCTGGCCGCTCGCGATCCGCCAATAGGCGAAGAGGATCACGCCAGCCACCGCCACGCCGCCCAGCAGCTCCAGCATCGGGTCGAGACGCGAGCGATGCACGACGGCCCGCATCCGGGTGTCGAGGATCCGCTCGAAACTGGCATCGAGCCGCTGGCGGGCGTAGCGCTCGAGTCGGAAGGTCTTGATCAATCTCGCGCCGGCGAGCTTCTCGGTGAGTAGCGCCGTCATGGCCCCCACCTCCGCCTGCGCCCGGTGCGAGAGCTGTCGGAGCCGACGGGTCACCACGCCGATGGGCCAGGCCGCGATCGGGTAGACCCCGACGACGACCAGCGCCATGCTCCGATCGAGGTAGAACATCGTGCTCACCAGGGCGGCGATCGAGAGCGTATCGCGCACGACCGAGCTCAGGGTCGCCTGACAGGCCTGGCGGATGACCTGCACGTCGCTGGTGAGCCGGGACACCAGCTCGCCGGGGGGGTGTCGGGTGAGGCGGGAGTAGTCGGCGTTCAGCAGGTGACCGAACAGCGCCTGCTGGAGGTCGGTCGCCAGCCGGAGCACGACGCGGCTGGTCGAGACACTCTGGAGGAAGAGCAAGGTGCTCCGGAGCACGGTGATCACCGCGACCACGGCCAGGACCCACCACACCACCCGTCCGTCGACCGGGCCGCCGAGCGAATCGAACGCGAACTTGATCACCAGCGGATAGGCTCCGGTGACCGCCGCCAACAAGGCCATCAGCACGACCACCTGCATCAGCGGCCGAAGTCGGGGCCGGACCCAGTCGCCGGCGAAGCGGCGAAGGGTGCTGCGGGCGCGCGGATCGCGCCGAAGGCGGTCCAGGACCGAATCGGTCACAGCCTGCTCACGATGGCGTCCGCGCGCCGGTCGACCGCGTATCGCTCCGCCAGCTCCGCCACCGCCCTTGGGTCGGCTCGGCGGCCCTGCGCGCCGTCGAGGGCGGCGGCCAGGCTGCTCGGATCGTCGGGCCGGAAGAAGATCGCATGGCGCTCGTCGAGCACCTCACGGTAGGAAGGGATCTCCGGAACGATCGGCGTCAGGCCGGCCTCGAGGTAATCCACCACTTTCATTCCCTCCTGGAGCGCGACACCATGCGTGTGGCGCTGGAGCGCCTGGTGGAGCGCGGGATGCGGCAGCCAGCCGGGGAGCTCGATCCGTGCTGAGCACGGTCGGCCGGCGGCTCCCCGCGCCACCGCTTCGATCCGATCGGGAGTGCCGCCGTAGAGCGTCACCCGAAGCGGCGTCTGGGCCCGATCGAGCGCGTCGAGCAGGAGGTCGATCAACTTGTGTTCCGCCAGGCTCCCGCAGTGTGCGAGACCACGTCGATCCGCGCCGCCGGCCGCGATACCGGGCCGGACCCCGTACCACAGGTGGTCGCCATCCCGAAGCGGCTGCGTCTGGCGGACGGCCTCGAGCGCGTGGCGGTGGAGAAAGAAGACGCAGTCCACCTCGGCGTACACCCGGCGGATCATTGCGAGCGACTCGTTGCCTCGCTCGAACCGACGGCGGATTCCCTCATACCTGGAGCCTGGCACGGGATCCTCGCGGAGGTACCCGGCCTTCTTGTGGCTCTCCAGGAACACCCGCCGCCCATGGAGCCAGCGCCAGCGGGTGAGCCGGCTCGCCATCCGCAGCGACCGGGTGTACAGCGCCGTGCCGGCGGGGGCGCCCCGCAGCAGCGCCCGCAGGGTGAGCGGGAGCCTCGGGCCGCGGAAGTGAGCCCTCGGAATCGCCACCACGCGAACGCCCGATCCGAACGCGACCCCGTAGGCGCGCTCGATCGCCTCCGTCAACGCCGCGGGGTCGACGGTCAGCTCCGCGACCACCAGCACGACCTCGACTCGCCGACCGAGCGCCGCGATCGTGCGGGCGATCTGAATCGTGTGGGTCGCCTCGCTGGGGAAGCGCATCGGCTGCAGGTAGACCAGCCCGGACATGCCGGCTCCGCCGTTTCCTCGAGAACGGCTCAAGATACGACCCGAGTCGGTGCCCTGCACCGCGTCGGCCGAAGCGAGAGGCCGGGATCCGTCCCAGCTCGGCCGCGTTTCGCTGGACGGTCGCCGTCTGGAGCGGTACACTCGCCTCGATGACGACCTGGCTCGACCGATTGATGCCGGACTTCCTCGGGATCGGCGCGATGCGGGCCGGCACCAGCTGGTTGGCGGAGAACCTCAGACGCCACCCACGGATCTGGATCGGCCGCAAGGAACAGCACTTCTTCGACCGCCATCTCGACGGCGGGGGACTCGGCTGGCTCCATGCGGACCGTGTGGCCCGGGCACGCTACGGGGTCCGGTTTCTTCCCGGAGCGCTGCGCGGTCGATTGACCGGGGATCTCACCCCCCGCTACGCGATCCTTCCCCCGGAGGTGATCGCCCGGGTCGCCGCCTGGATGCCCGAGGTCAAGCTCTTGATGATGCTTCGCGATCCGATCGAACGGGCCTGGTCGCAGGCCCGCCACGACGTGCCCGCCCTGACCGCGCCGGGCACGCCCCCGAAGGCGGAGCTGTTCCAGTTCTTCGAGCAACCCCGGGTCCGCCAGCGGGGCGACTACCTCGGCTGCCTCCGCAACTGGCTCACGGCCTTCGAGCGTCGTCAGCTCTGGGTCGGGTTCCTCGAGGAGGTGGCGCTGGACGCCCGGGCGGTGGCTCGCGACGCGCTGCGGTTCCTCGGCGTCGAGCCGGCGGGCGGCGTGCAGTGGGTCGTCGACCCCGTCCACGCGGCCCCGCCGGCGCCGATGCCGGACGCCGTGCGGCGGCACCTGGAGGCCCTTCATGATGGGTGGGCCGCGGAGCTCGAGACGTTGATCGGTCGCCCGGTGCCGTGGCCGCGGCTCGAGTTTCCCCCGCGCGAGTCGCTCTCAGCGCAGGTCGACCACCGGGAGGATCAGCCGTGACGGAGCTCCCGTGGACCGGGGAAGGGCCTGATACGGCCAGATCCCCTCGCTCGGACGGTCCGCTCGACCTAGCCGCCCGTCCCGGCCAGGATGGCGTCGAGGGCCGCGCGGTCGAAGAGCCGGCCATTGGCGACGACGGCCGCGATCCGCCTGGCATTGGCGATGTCGGCCAGCGGGTCGGCGTCGAGCAGCACGAGGTCGGCCAGCATGCCGGGCGCGATCGAGCCGAGCTCGCGCTCGCGGCCCAGGAAGCGGGCGGGCTCGATGGTCGCCGCGGCGAGGGCCTGGAGGGGCGAAAGGCCGGCGCCGACCAGCAGGCCGAGCTCCTCGTGCAGGCTGCTGCCGGGATAGGTATAGACGAAGGCGAGATCGGTCGCCGCGAGCAGCGTGACACCCGCCGCAGCGAGCGCGCCGACCGAGCCTCGCATCATCGCGAGCCCGCGCTCCATCGCCGCGGTGCTCATGTCGCCCGACCAACCGGTCTTCTGATACTCCCAGAACTCGCGGGCGGATGCCGAGATGGTCGCGGCGCGGGGATCGTTTCGCACCGCGTCGTCTTCGCGGTGGGCGAGCGTCCAGTAGACCAGCAGCGTCGGCGTGACCCAGGCGCCTCGCGCGACGAGGGCCCGCGCCGTCGTGTCGAAGCCGGGAGTGCCGGCGGGTGGCACGCCGGTCATGTGCTCCAGGCTCCGCTGGCCGGCCGCGAGCGCCTCGAGGCCGGTGACGCCGTTAGGCACGTGGCCGGCGAACGGAATGCCCAGGCGGCGGGCGTGGGCGGCGATCGCGAAGTAGGTCGGGCGGTCGAGCTGGGCGTGCACCTTGATCAGGTCGGTGCCCGCGATCGCGAGTGAATCGACCGCCGTACGGCCCTGCGCCGGCGACGCGGCCGTGATCCGGAGCGGCCACGAAGGCGTCGGGCCATCGACGATCGGCCCCGCGATCGCGATGCGCGGTCCAACTCGTCGCCCGGCGAGCGCGTCGGCACGATGGCGGCGGAGCGGCTCCCACGGGTCAGATCCCATGTCGCGGACGCCGAGGACGCCGTGGGCGACGAACTGGGGCAGTGCCGACTCGCCCGCCACCGAGAGGTGGACGTGCATGTCCCAGAGCCCCGGGATCGCGAAGCGGCCCGATCCGTCGATGGTCCGCGTCGCGGGCGGCGCGGCGAGCGATCCGGTCGGTCCCACGGCGGAGATCCGGTTCCCGGAGACGAGGACGTCGAGTCCCGGCCGCGCGCCGGACTCGGGGTGGATCACGGTGACGTTCTGGATCAGGAGCGTGGTGTCCGCGGCTTGCGCCGACAGCTGGGGGGCGGTGACGCCAGCCGCCGTCGCGACGGCGATCGCGAGTCGACGGGCAACGGCGTGGGTGCTTCCCGGCCTCGAAGGCAGTGACATGCGGGCTCCAGGGGCAGCCTGGTGAATCGCCCCGTACGGGAGATGGGGCCGGGGTGTGTCAGGGCGGAATCGGCGCCAGGCGGGTGTGAGTCGTGTAAGGGGCAGGGATCGGCGGTGTCGACTCCGCGAAGGGCTCGGCAGATTGAACTCGAGCCCACGAAGGAGCGTCATCGTGTCATTCGTCCACCGATCCGAGCGGCCCCCGGCCTTGCTCGTCTTCTTATTCGCGCTCGCGGGCTGCTCCTCGAACGGATCCGGCCCGAACGAGTCCGTCACCCTGCAGCTTCGGGCGGCCCAGGCCAATCTCGTCCCCGCGGAGACGACGCAGCTCACCTGGGAGGTCCGCGACGCGAGCGGCAACCTCCTCTCGGGCGAGACGGTGTCGCTGTCGAGCGGCAACTCCTCGGTCGCGACCGTGACCGCGGCGGGTGTGGTGACCGGCGTCGGGGTGGGCACCGCCACCATCACCGGCGAGGTGCGGTCGGTGACCGGTCAAGTCTCGATCCTCGTCGAAGCGGGCGGCCTGGTGACCGCGGCGGGCGCGACCCTCGCCGGTCCTGGCGGCGGGATGACGCTGATCGTGCCGGCGGGCGCCGTCTCCGCGACGACCGCGATCCGGTTGCAGGTCGCGTCCAACCCCGTGCTCGACCCGACGGGGGTCGCCGGGAGCATCTACTCGATCGTGCCGGGCAACCTGGCGTTCGCGGTCCCCGCCACCGTCAGGGTGGGGTACGATCCGGCGAGACGTCCGGCCGGCATGTCGGAGAGCGCCCTCAGAGTCCGCGCGTTCGTCGGGGGCGCCTGGAGCGAGCTCGCGGGCGGGAGCGCCTCGCCAGCCACCCGCACGGCGGAGGCTCCGATCGACGGCGGAGGCACGGTGAGCGTCGGGTGGGTGTCGCCGGCGACCCCATGCACGCTGCCTGAGCACCGGCAGTTCGACTTCTGGCTCGGCTCCTGGGACGTCGGGACGACGGGCGCGCCATTCGCCGTGAGCGACATCACCGCCACGCCGGAGGGTTGCGCCATCCTCGAGCACTGGCAGCCGAACTCGGCACCGGTGGGCCGCAGCATCAGCTTCTACGACCCGACGACCGACATGTGGTACCAGACCTACCTCGACTCGAGCGGTCAGCGGCTCACCGTCGCCGGACGGTTCGAAGCGGGGGTGATGACCATGCTCAATCCGCCCGGCGGCGGCACGACCCACGAGCGCTGGCAGTGGTACGTGGACGGCAACGGCGTCAGGCAGACCGCCGCCCCGACCACGAACGGCGGGGTCAGCTACCAACCCTTCTCGTGGAACGCCTTGTACACCCCACGCTGAGGAAGACGCTCGCGGCTCGCGGCCGACGCGATGGCCTGCGGGTCAGCCGGTCCCGCTGCCGCCGATCCAGCGATAGCCGACCTTACGAACCGTCACCAGGAGGCGCGGCGCCGAGGCGTCGTCACCGAGCTTGCGCCTGAGCTCGGCCACGTGCCAGTCCACCGTGCGGGACTCCACGCTCGGGTCGTACGCCCACGCGTGCGAGAGCAGGTCCTTTCTCGAAACCACCTGATTCGGCTGGGCGACGAGGGCGAGCAGCAGGTCGTATTCCTTCGGGCGCAGGGCCACCTCGGTCCCGCCCCGGAGCACCCGGCGCTCGAGGGGGCGTACCTCGATGTCGCCGAACCGAAGCTCCGTCGGGGCTCCCTGCCGGGCCACCACTCGGCGACCGAGGGCGTGGACGCGCGCGGCAAGCTCCCGCATGCTGAACGGCTTGGTGACGAAGTCGTCGCCCCCGGTTCGGAAGCCGCGGATCTTCGCCATCTCGTCGCTCTTGGCCGAGAGGATCAGGACCGGCGTCTCCAGCTGCGCCGCCCGCATCTGGCGGAGCACGTCGTAGCCGCTGATGCCCGGCAGCATCAGGTCGAGCAGCACGACGTCGGGCATCCAGGTCTCGAAGGTGGCCAGCGCGACCTCGCCGGTCTCGGCGATTCGGGTCTCGCAGCCCTCCTGCACCAGGTGATCCTTGATCGCCGCCGCGATGTCGGGCGTGTCCTCCACGACCAGCACTCGCATCATGCCGTCGCCTCCACCGTCCTGCTGGTTGCTTCACCCGCCGGCGTCGGGCCGACCGCGGGGAAGACGACCGTGACCGTGGCGCCTCCGGTCGGTCCGCGCGCCACCTGAACGGTGGCGCCCATCGCCGAGGCCAGCTGCCGGACCAGCGGCAGCCCCAGGCCGGCGCCGGCCGCGGCGCTGGAGCCCGGTGGCGCGGGCTCTCCCCGTTGGATCCGGGACCAGGTCGCTTCGGAGATTCCGGGACCCTGGTCGGCGACGGAGAGGCGGACCCGGGCCTCGTCGTCCGAAAGGCCCACGCGAATCCGCTGGCCGGCGGGACCGTACCGGATCGCGTTGTCGATGAGGTTCAAGAGAATCTGCCGGAACGCGGCCGCGTCGAGGCGGACGGCCCGGCGCGCCGTGAGCTCGAGATCGATCGCCACCCCGGCGCGGGTGAGCAGGGGGCCGAGGTCGGAGACGATGCTTTCGACCAGCGGCGCCGGGTCCTGCGTTCGCACGTTCAGAGGCAGATCGGACCGACGGCCGCGGGCGAAGAGGAGGACGTTCTCGATCATCAGGATCAGTCTGCGGGTCTCGCGCCCGATCACTTCCAGCGCGTGGCGACGCCGGCCGGGGTCGCTCGGCGAGCCCTCGAGGATCTCGGTGTAGAGGAGGATCTGGGTGAGCGGCGTGCGGAGCTCATGGCTCACCCCGCTCAGGAACAAGGTGCGGGTCGCCATCAGCCGGCGGGCCCGATGCAGGGCGAAAAGGCTCGCGGCCGCCGCCGCGAAGACCAGCAGGGTTCCGAGGGTGAGGAGCGCGGTCGGGACCCTGGGGATCCCGCCGGGCAGGAGTCGCTCCACCCGCGCGGGATTCAAGGTGATCGTCGCCTGAAGCAGCGGGCGCGCGTCGCTCCAGTAGCGGGTCTGCCAGGTGACCCCTTCACCGACCCACGGCGATCGGTAGACCTCGGTCTCGCCGAACTCGACTTCGATGCCGAAGAGCGAGTCGGCGGCCGGGACGTCGCCGAACAGGGTGCCGATCACGCCTTCGCGGGCCGGCGCGAAGACCCGGGGGCCGAGCTCGGTGAGCGGGACGACGATGGTGACGGCGATCCGCCGCCCGTCGGCCGCGTGGAGCACGCGGAGGTGAGCGATGGCCGGTCCCGAGGGCTCGTCGAGCGGGAGGACGTGGATCGCTCGGATGTCCGGTGGAGTGGTATCCGCGAAGGCGCGGATCGCCTCGCGGGAGGCCGGACCAAGCCCGGGCGTGCCGCTCGGATGGGACTCGGCCGAGGCGCCGGAGTCGAGATCGATCAGCGAGATCGCGCTCGGTCGCATGGGATCGCAGCCGCAGGAGCTCGCGAACCCGGCTCCGCGCGCCTCCATCGCGAGGACGGTCGCCCGAAGGTCGTGCGCGCTGACGGTGAACGCGGGGACGAAGGTCTCGAGGAGAATCGGCCACCCCTGTTGCAGCGTCCGGTCGAGCACGTTGGTCAGGATCGACTGGGCGACCGTTTGGGCGCTCTGGATCGCCTGGGCGCGACGAGCCCGGACCGAGCCGGCGTAGCCGATCGCGAAGGCGCCAGTCGCCAGCGAGAGCACGACGATCAGCACGCTCGCCGCCATCGTCAGGCGCTCGGGTCCGAGCGCGAGGCGGCGCAACCAGCCGGGTTGGCCGCGGGAAATCGCTGAGCTCGGTCGGGAGGGATCGGGCGGCATCGTCCTCAAAGTTACCGCGGCGGGCCTCGGCCGGATCGGCGTCCGATGCCGGAAGCCCCGGTTGGGGATTCCGAGCGGTCAGCGCTCGCCCCGGGCGTACGTGGGCTGCCCGACGAGGAGTCGGTGGACTGTGTGAGTCGTGTGTGAGGCGCGGGCCGGGCGCGAGCGGCCCGCTGGGGCGGGACCGGCGGGTAGCTCAGGCCTGCTCGGTGACGAGATCGATCATCCAGACCGTGCCGTCGAGCTGGCTGATCGTGAAGTAGACGCTTTCGCCGTCGGTGACGAAGTCGTCGCGGAGCACCGGACGGTTGGGATCGTCGAAGAGGGCCCGCTCCATCGGCGGGCTTCCGTCGATCGGGATCCACCAGATGCTGCCCTGGCCACCCGGCTGCTCGCCCCGGACCAGGAGGGCGGGCTCGAAAGGCAGCCACTGCGGACGCCGCAACGCGTCGGCGCCGAGCATCGTGGGCGTGGCCAGCACCCGCGAGACACCGCCGGTCGAGGGGACGATCCGAATCGCGCCGGCGTCGTCGGTGTAGGCCAGCCACTTGCCGTCCCTGGACCAGCTCACTCCCGTCGCGAACTCGTCGATCACCAGCACGGGCTCGGCCCAGGTCGAGTCCGGATTCCGGGCCACGGTGTAGACCCGGTCCTGATTGGCGCCGTCGCGCCGGTAGAAGACCAGGTGCTCGCCGTCGGGCGCCCACTGGGGCTGGTGGTCGCCCAGGCTGTCGTCGGTCACCTGGCGGACGTCGCGGCCGGTGGCGCGCATCACGAAGACGTGGCGGACGCCGTTCACCACCGAGTAGTAGGCGACCTCCTTGCCGTTAGGCGACCAGACCGGCCCGAACTCGTCTGCCGAGTCCTGGCTGATCTGGGTCGGGCGGCGAGAGGAGAGGCTCTGGACGAAGATGTCCTGGTTGCCGTTCTGGTTCGAATCGAAGAGCAGCCAGCCGCCGCCGGGCAGGACGTCGAAGTCCTCGACGATCTGGGCGCCCGAGGTGACGGGCTCGGCGTCGCGGATCGAGGCTACCCCCTGCTCGGGCAGGGGGAGCGACCAGACGTTCGAGGTCTGATCGATCGCGGCGACGGTGAGGCGGGTCCCGTCGGCCGAGAGGTGAATCCCGTGCGCGCCGAGGCCGGTGGTGAGCCGGCGGGCGGAGCCGCGGGGCGAGCCGCTGCCCGCGAGCGACTGGGCGTAGATGTCGCGGAGGCCGCCCGCGTCGGAGACGTAGAGCAGGGTGCGGTCGTCGCGCCAGACGGGGCTCGTGGCGAGGCTCGTCCCGTCGGTCAGGGCCACGGGCTCGCCGCCGCTCCGGCGGATCAGCATCAGGCGCGAGGGAGCCACGTTGCCGAGCAGGGTCTCGCCCAGGGCAAAATCGCGGTTGCCGGAGACGTAAGCCAGCCACTCGCCGTTAGGCGACCAGGCGAGGGAGTGGGCATCGCCGTCGGCGATCAGCGGGGTGGGCGCGGCGTCACCCTGGCGGAGCAGGATCTCGCCGCCCTGGACATAGGCGAGGGTCCGCCCGTCCCTGGTCCAGGCCGGGCTCTCCGCGGGTCTGCCGGCGGCGCCTTCGACCAGCTGCTCGACCCGGCCGCCCAGGGCCGGCACCTCGAAGATCGAGCCCGCGGACTGGAAACGGATCCGGCTGCCATCGGGGCTCCAGGAGGGAAGCCGCTGGTTGCCGGCCAGGTCGGGTGCCACCATCACCGGGTCGCCGCCGTCGAGCTGGCGGACCTCGATCCGCATCGCGCCGTTCGAGCCGGCCGCATAGGCGAGCAGCTTGCCGTCGGGGGAGAGCACCGGGTCGAGCTCGAGGCTCGCGCCGACGCTCAGCCGGCGGGTGGCGCCGACGGTCAGGGTCTCGTTGCTCGGCTTCAACGCCCAGAACGCGCCCGCGAGGACCGCCGCCGCGGTCACGCCGCCACCGATCCAGCGCCGTCGGCGGCGGATCTGCGCCACGGTCTGCAGCGTGGTGGGGGTGACGGCGCCGCTTGGCATCAGCAGCGGCTCGAGCTGCTCGGCCAGGGCGGTCGCGGACTCCCAACGCTCCTGCGGCCGCTTCCGGAGACAGCGCGCGATGATTCCGGCGACGGCGGCGGGGATCTCAGGCCGGAGGCTGTCGACCGAGGGCGCCGTCTCGGAGACGTGGGCCGCGAGCAGCGCGGCGGGCGAGTCGCCGGAGAAGGGCGGCTTGCCGGCCAGCATCTCGAACGCGACCACGCCCAGCGAGTAGAGGTCGGCGCGCGGGTCGAGGTCCGGGTCGGCGGCCACCTGCTCGGGCGCCATGTAGGCCGGCGTGCCGACCGCCATTCCCGCCGTGGTGATATTGGCGTCGGTGTCGGCCTTGACCATCCCGCGCGCGATGCCGAAGTCGGCGAGCAGCGCGTGACGGCCGGACAGCAGCACGTTCTCGGGCTTGATGTCGCGATGGACGATGCCCAGCTCGTGCGCGTAGCGGAGCGCGTCGCAGACCTCGACCAGGATCCGGAGCACGTCCTGAAGCTGGAGCTGGCCTTCCCGGGTGAGCCGGTCGCGCAGGGAGTCGCCCTGGACGTAGGGCATCACGTAGTAGAGTTGCCCGTTGGCGACGCCAGAGTCGAGGAGCGGGAGAATGTTGGGATGCTGGAGCGTGGCGACGATCGCGATCTCCCGGGAGAACCGATCGGTTCCGCCGAAGTGCGAGAGGTCGCTCCGGAAGACCTTGATGGCGACCGTGCGCTGATGCTTGAGATCCTCGGCCTTGAACACGGTGGCGGTGCCACCGCGGCCGACGATCTCCACGATTCGGTACTTGTCTCCCACGACGGAGCCGAGTAACACGTTGGGCTCGGTCATTGGGACTCTACGCTCTCCCTGGTGGCGTCGTTTCGGGCCGATCCCCGGGGGATGGCGCCAATGCTCACGGTCATGGGATAGGACACCCGAGGCGCGTGTTTCGTTGCGAAACTGGGGGCAGGGACCGGCCTTCCGGCCGGGCCTCGTCAGTCCTAATGTCGGGTGTCCCGACAACAACGCGCAGAATGCCTGGGAGGGAACAGCCATGACAGCGGAGCCAACGTCGCTCGAGGCGACGCTCAAGGACGAAGTCCTTCGAATGTACCAGGAGGTCGCCGAGCATCCCGAGGGCAACTTCCATTTCCACCACGGAAGGCCAGCCGCGCTCCGCTTCGGCTATGACCCGGAGCTGCTCGACCAGTTGCCCGAGGGGGCAGTCGCCTCGTTCGCCGGGGTCGGAAACCCGCACCTCCGGGCAACCCTCGCGCCCGGGGAGACGGTGCTCGACTTGGGGAGTGGCGCCGGGCTCGACCTGCTGATCGCGGCCCGCCGCGTGGGCCCGGAGGGCCGGGCGATCGGGGTGGACACCAATCCCGTGATGCGGGCCAAGGCCGCGGCTCACGCCGAGGCGGCCGGGCTCGAGGTCGAATTCGTGCACGGCACGATGGAGGCGCTGCCGGTGCCCGACGGGTCGGTCGACGTGGTGATCTCGAACGGCGTGATCAACCTCTCGTTTCGGAAGCGGCGGGTGCTCGAGGAGATCTTCCGGGTTCTCAAGCCCGGTGGGCGGCTCTCGATCACCGACATCGTGAGCGCCAAGCAACTCTCCCAGTCGATCGTCAACGATCCCAAGCTCTGGGCCAGCTGAATCGGAGGCGCTCTCCCGGAGGGAGAGATGTTCCGGCTGATGGAGGAGTCGGGGTTGGTCAAGGTCCGCTCCGCCGTGGTGGCCGGCTTCGAGTTCCGCGAGGCCTCCACTCGGAACGCCGCCGAAGCCTACGGCGTCAAGGCGGTGATGATGACGGCGCGCAAGCCGGAGGCCTGAGGCGTACCTTTCGGAGGGGCCGGAACGGCCGGCCTCACCAACCGCTCGGAGCCCCGGATGCACCGTCGTTCTTTCGTCGCGGCCCTGGCGGCGATGCCCCTCGCGGCCCGCTGGCGCCAGCCACCCGACCGCCTGGTGATCGACGCGATGGGCGAGCTGCGGCCGGAGTATCCGGACCCGCTGATCCGCGAGATGATCGCGAGCGGGATGGACGCGATCACGGTCACTCTGGTCGACCCCAAGCCCGAGGGCGACGAGGCGCTCGCCATCGCGATCGACGCCCTGCTGGAGCACGATCGCTTCATCGCCTCGCGGCCGGGTCTCCTGCTCAAGGCGACCAGCGTGGCGGACATCGATCGGGCCCGCGCGTCGGGGCGGCTCGCGGTCTTCTACCTCTTCCAGAACACGGTGCAGTTCGGCAGCCACCTCGACCGGGTCGACCTGTTCAGGCGGCTCGGCCTGTGCAGCTGCCAGCTCACCTACAACACCCGCAACCTGGTCGGCGTGGGATGTTGGGAAGACGGCGGGCTCACCCCGTTCGGGCGGGAGCTCATCGCGCGGATGAACGAGACCAGGATGCTGATCGATCTCTCCCACGCCAACATGGCCACCATGGCCGAGGCGATCGAGGCGTCGCGGGCGCCGGTGATCGTCTCGCACACCGCCTGCGAGGCGGTCTACCACCATCAGCGGAACACCACGGACGAGAATCTCCGGCGGCTGGCCAGGCGGGGCGGTGTGGTCGGGATCTGTCAGATGCGGCCGTTTCTCACCCACAAGAAGAGCGACAACCTGGAGGCGTACTTCGACCACCTGCTGCATGCGGTGCGGGTGGCGGGCGCCGAGCACGTGGCGATCGGGAGCGACCGCGACCATCGGGTGATCGAGCTGACGCCGGAGTATCTGGCGGAGCTCAGGCGGGAGGAGGGAGCGCAGGTGAGCGACAGCGAGCTGCCGTATTTCATCGACGCGCTCAACGGGCCCGGCCGGATGGAGGTCGTCTGGGACGGGCTGGTTCGGCGGGGGCTTCCGGCCCGCGACGTCGAGCTGGTGATGGGGCTCAACCTCCGGCGCCTCTACGCCGAGGTGATCGGCTGAGGCTCAGTGCTCCCGACGGATCGCTCGGATTCCGAAGAGGATCACGTCCGAGACGTCCGGGTCGCGCCCCAGGATCGAAAAGTCGCTGCTCCAGGTGCGCCCATCGTCGAAGCGGAAGAGGATGGTCCAGTCTTCGATCCGATAGCTGCCCGAGCCGCTCCGCGGCGGCTCCGGCCGATCGGCCTGGCCGGTGGCGACGTGACGGAGCAGGCCCTCGGTCCGGAAGCGGCCCTGCCGGTCGAACTCGATCCAATCGTAGTAGGGCGAGACCTCGTCAGGCGCCGATCGGATGCTCCAGCGCCCGGAGAGCGCGAGTCCGTCGACTCGGGGCATCGGCTCCCAGCGGACGCCGGCCCCGATCAGACCGCCGTCCGCGCGATCGAACACCAGCGGGGGCGAGCCCGCCGAGCGACTGATCCGGACCCGGTTTCCCGAGCCCTCCCAGCGGCCGTAGTCACCGTCGAGCAGGCCGGCGTCCACCTTGAGCGCGGCGGGCGAGGCGGCGTAGCCCTCGGGGTAGGTCGTCGAGAAGTCCGCCACTCCATCGGCGCGGAGCCAAATCCGCTCGTAGAGCAGGGTTCCGAGGATGGGCGCGCCCCCCGAGAGATTGAGGTACTGGCGGCGATCGATCCGGCGGTACGCCTCCTCGATCCGGGGCCGCTCGAGCGGCGCGACCGCCCCCGCGACCGTGGCGAGCCGGAGCACCGGATCGGTGAGGTTGCGATCGATGCCGTTGACGCCGAGCACCGCCTCGATGCTGTCGCCCCGCCTCGCGGAGTAGAGCTCGAGCTGGTGAGTCGCGCCGCCGGCCACCCGGCCGGCGATCGAGGTGCGGATGAACGGGCCAGGGCCGTCGGGGTAGTGACGGGTGACCGGCTCGTCCGTCCAACGGACCTGGCCGAGCACGGTGGCGACCAGGGCTCTGTGAGACTCCCAATGGGTTCCGACCCGCTTGCTCGATGGCAGGACCGAGAGGAAATAGTGCTGGACGCCCTCCAGCTGCGGCGGAACCAGCACGACGGCCCCCGCAGGATCGTCGCGTCGGGCCCAGGTGGGCGGATAGGGAATCAGGAGGCCGTGGATCCGATTCCCGGCGTCGACCGATGCGACACCTCCGACCTCTGGCTCCACCGTCGCGCCCGCCATCATTCGCTCGACCGCCGCCCGGTGGGCGTCGAAATGGGTCGGCAGGACGGCGGCGAAGACGACGGTCGCGAGCCGTCCGGCGCGCACGGTCGAGTAGAGATCGGTCCAGAGGCGCTGGCCCTGGGCCAGGACCAGGACGAAGCGCGATCGATCCCAGGCCGAGATCGTGGCACGCTCGATCCCGCCGTCGATCCGACCGTCGCCGACCATCGCGCGAACGGCCTGGTCGTGGGCCGGCGCCGCGCCGAGTGCGGTCGCATCGCTGGGCACGAGCATCACGGTGCCCTTGTCGGCATCGGTGCCCGGCGGAGCGAGCACCACGGCGCCGTTGGCGAGCTCGGCTCGAGTCCACTCCGGCGGCCGAGCGAAGCTGACCCCGGCGGCCGTTTCGCGGGCGGGCGCCTGCAGGGCGGCGACCGAGCCGAGGAGGAGCAATGAGATCAGTGGCATCGGGTCACCTCACGGCGCTTCGCACTGCCGACTGGGGAAAGTGGTCTGCCCGTTGGACCGGAGCCTCGCTCCGGCGAGCCTGACGAGATAGACGTTGGTGCCGGTGCCGGCGACGACGCTGGCGCTCATCGCACCCGCGGCTCCGTCCCAGTCGGCGATGACGGAGAGCGACGAGGGGAAGTCCTTCCGCGCGAAGAAATCGAGCTGGCCCTGACGCGGGTTGAGCTGGAGCCAGCGGCTGTACATCAAGCGATCACCGCAGGGACTCATGGTGACGCTCGGGCCGAAGGCGGACAGCTCCTGGGTTCGGAGCACGGCCAGCGTGGGATTGGCGGCGAGCAGGTTGTAGGACTCCAGGGAATAGCGAACCGGAGCATTCTCGAAGCGCTCGATCAGCAGCACGCTGCCATCGGGGCTCCAGCCCCATCGTCCGTCGGGCCAGATCTGGGAGGACACGACGCTGCGGAGCGGCGTCGTGCTCCGCGCGACCCGATAGACGGTGATCGGACTCCCGGCATTGGTTCCGGCGGGCGACGCCACCACGGCGAAGAATCGGCCATCGGGGCTCGGCCCCCAGGCCACGACACCGGTCAGGTCGAGCACGGACTGACCTTGCGCGTTGGTCATCGACAGGTGAGGCGCGCCGCTCAGCGACTGAACGGCGACCGTGAAGCCGCCGTCGGTCGGGTGGATGAAGCTCCCCTGGAGACCGCCACTGATCGATCCCGGCGCGGCCGCACTGAAGGGCCCGGTGCTCGCGCAGGCGCAGGTCGCGGGGCCCGAGCCGGTTGGAGGCGTTGAGGACGACGACGGAGGCGGCGGCAGCTTCACCCCGATCACGTAGGCGGTGACCGTTCCGGGGCTCGAGACGCCGTGATCCTTGGCGCGGGCCTCCCAACCGACGGCGACTCTCGCCGTTCCGGTTCCCATGATGGGAAAGGACGCGGTGAGCAGGACTCCGCTGTCCGCCGCCGCTTGCAGCCGTGCGGCCGTCCGGCTCGGAGCGGCCATGGTGTTCGTGGCTCCCGACCTCGCGAGCGTGGCCCCGCGCCACACCTCGGCCCGGGCGCCGCCGCCGGTCACCTCGAAGTACGGGGCCACATTCGCCCGCGCGACCGGCGCCGCCCCGATCGCGCTGGTTGCCTTGGTGATGGCCACGACCGGCTGGGCGCCGGTCAGCGCGCGCATCCCGATCACATAGGCGCGGAGCGCCCCGGGGCTCGGGACGAGATGGTCCTTCGCCTCGCAGATCCAGGCCCGCTGGGTGACCTCGTCCGGGTAGGAGCCGGTCAGCAGGAGGCCCGCCCCCCCGGTCGACCGCCAGTCCGCCCAACACCCGCCGCCAGTCAGGACGAAGCCCGGGGGCAGCACCGCCTGCACCGTCGGACGGCTGCTCGGGGGGCTCACCGCTTCGACCACGGTGACCGCGTAGAGGCTGGCCGGATCGTCGAGCTGCACCAGATAGCCGGTGAGCGCCGTCGGGTCCTGAAAGGCATGATCCTTCGAGCCGGCTTCCCAGGCGAGCCCGACGGGGCGCAGGCGATCGAGCAAGCTGCCGGCTCCGCGCCAGTCCGCGAAGCCGCCTCCACCGACCAACTTCCTTCCGGGATCCACACTCAACGACACCAAGGGGTGGGGCTGCTGCGAGGACGGCGCGGTGTGCTTCACGGTGAACGAGAACTTGAAGGTGCGCGAGGCTTGAGCCGCCAGCCCGCCGGAGCTCAGGCTGACGGCGACCGCGAGGGGAGCGAGTATCTGCCGGACTGTCATGGACCCTGACCATTCGATGGACGGGGCCAAGCTGCGGCGGTCCGATCAGATCTCGGTCAGCGCGGGATCACGCCCTGATCACCGGGTGCAAGCGAAGACCGGGTCAACGGTTGGCTTCGGCCTGAAGGCGGGCCAACTCTTGCCGCGCCCGGAGCAGGGGTGGGAGGTCGGGGTCGGCGTTCTTCCAGAGCTCGATCAGCTTCGACCAGGCCTCGCGGGCCGTCGCCTGGTCTCCGGCCGCCTCCGCCACGCGGCCCAGGGTCTCGAAGCTTCGCAGCCAGTCGGTCTGGACCTCGAGGCCGAAGCGGAAACGCTCGGTGGCCAGCCGGGCCATCGCCAGGGCCGAGTCGGGCGGACCAAGGGCCTCGAACGTCTCGGCGCGGAGCTGGAACCCGAGTGCGTCGTAGGCCTCGAAGTCGCGTCGATCGAGCGCCTGGCGGGCGTCCGCCGGTCGTCGGCGGGCGAGCGCGAGATCCCCGCGCAGGATCGCCAGGGCCGCCTGGTCCTGCTCCGACTCCGGCCGGAGCCGGGCTCGGGTCGCCAGGGAGTCGAGGAAGAGCGAGGCCTGCTCGAGACGACCGGCCCGGACGAGCTGGTGCCCGCCGAACATCACGGCCGCCGCCTGGATATTGGCGGTGTGGAAGATCGCGAGGGCCCGGTCGAGCGCCGCGTCCGCGACCCGGCGGTCGCCGAGGGTACGGGATACGTCCGCCAGCAGCAGCTGGTCGCGGTATTCGGAGAGGCTGCCGGGGTCCTGGAGCTGAATCGCGGCTCGGAGCTGGTGGGTCGCTTCTCGAAACCGCCCCTGGTAGAGCGCGAGGTAGGCCAGCGCGCGATGTCCGCGGGCCCGGTCTCCGTTTCGAGGGCGGGTCAGCATTCGCCTGAATACCGAATCGGCACCCGCCAAGTCGCCGGTGAGTACGTAGGTCTCGCCCCATTGCTGGTTGTAGAAGATCGCCAGCAGAAAGGTCGAGTCGCGCCGATCGATCGCCGCGAAAGCGTCGAGCGCTTCCCGGTAGTTGCCCACGGCCCTTTGGGCCAACGCCAAACCGTGATAGGCATCGAGGTCGTTCGAGTCGATCGCCAGGGCGCGCCGAAACGCGGTCACCGCCTCCGGGTCCCGGTTGGCGAACCGCAGGGCCCCTCCGTAGAGCGCCCAGTTGGGCGAGGAGGGAAAGCGGTCGGCCAAGGTGGCGGCGTAGTCGGCCATGGCGTCGTAGCGCCCCTCGGCCCGGGCGAGCAGCGTCCTGACCTGAAGCTGCTCCGGCTCGGTGAGTCGCGCGGCGCGCCGATCGGCCTCGCGCAGCCAGCGCAAGGCCTCGGGCACGTTGTTGACGAGCAGGTGGTGGTTGCCGAGCATCGCCTGGGCCCAGGCGAACCCGGTGTCGAGCGCGAAGGCATGCTCGAGCAGCGCGCGAGCCTTGGCGAACTCGAAGTCCTGATAGGCAATGAACGCGCCGCCGACGGCCTCGAGCGCCGGCAGCGAGCTGGTCGTCACCAGCGGCAGCGGCGGCCCGGTGTCCCAGCGGAGGTCGCCCAGCTTCTGGCGGATCCAGGCGGTGAGCGTGCCGGCCGCGTCGAGCAGACCGGCCCGGCCGCTCACGGCGATTCGGCGGGCCGCGAGGGTCTGACCGCTCGCGGGATCGACGATCCGTCCGCTCAGGTCGAAACGATCTCCGACCTCCACGACCGCTACCGAGACCACCGCCTGACCCGCTTCGCGGGCCGCGACCTCTCGCGCCAGTGACTCGCTGAGGGTGGTGTCGGTGATGGCACGCCCCATTCGGGCCAGTGTCGCCCTGAGTCGGGCCCGCGGATAGAGGGAAAAGTTCCCGGCCTGCGCCAGGCCGGCCTGGAACGCGGCGGTCATTGCCCGGCCGAGGGTCGAGTCGCTGGTCAAGTTCTCGACGTCGGTGAGGACCACTCGTGCGCCTCCGGTGACCGCCCGGGCGGGCTGTCGGATCCACCAGGTCCAGCCGACGGCGAGAGCGCCCGCGACCACCAGGGTCGCGGGAATCAGCCAACGCCGGGTCCTGGCAGGGAGCGCGGGGGTGGGGATCGGCGGCGCGCGGGGCTCGGTTGGCTCGGGGGCGATGGACTCCGCCTCGCCGGCGATCGCCGCGGGCGTCGCCATCGGGTCCACGGCCTCGGCCGGCCCGCCCGGGTCCTCCGCCGCTACCCGGCGCGGCGGTTCCGGTTGCGCGCGCCGGGTCAACTCGCTGATCAGCGCGGACACCTCGGCGGGGGCAGGGAGGTTGAGCTCGTTCTTGAGCAACCGGATGTGCTCGCGGAGGTGGCGGACGGCGCTTCCTGGATCGGCGGAGCGGGTCAGGGCCCTGGCATAGCCGATGGCGTAGCGAGAGGTCAGGGGGTCGAGCTCGACCAGCCGTCGCCACCGCGAAGCGGCCAGGGGGTCTCCCGACTCGTCGGCCTGGCGCGCATCCGCCTCGATGGCGTCGCGGGCCAGCCCCTCGACCCTGGCCCGCTCTGCGCTGACCCAGGTGTCGAACTCCGAGGCATCGGCAAGGAGAAAGCCGTCCAGCAGCGGGCCTCGATAGAGGGCCGCCGCCGTTCCCCAGTCGCCCCGGGCGTGAGCCTCGAAGAACTCCGCGAGATCGGACTCCGCCAACGACTCGGCCAGCCGGAGCTCTTGAGCGCCGGATTCGACGATTTCCTGGCCGAGGAGCTTGTGGAGGCTGTACACCGACTGGGCCAGCGAATGCCGGGCCCGCTCTTCCGTCGCGTCCGGCCAGAGGAACAAGAGGAGGCGATCCCTGCTCAAGCCCCGCCGGCCGGCGATCGCCAGGGCCGCCAGGAGGGCGGCCCTGCGGGAGGGGAGGCCCTCGACCGGGCTCCCGTCCCTGGCCACCGACAGTCCGCCGAACAGGTTGATCCTGAACACGTTGCGTGGGGTTTGATCGGGAGATGATCGAAGCCTGATCAGGCAGTGAGCGCGCTGACCCAAGATAGCCGCCGTGCCGGAGGCCAGCGAGCCTGGCAGGGAGGACCGATGGTCGGGTGGGCGATGGCGTGGATCGCGAGCGTTGGACTGGTGGCTCCGACCGGGGGTCGAGCCCATCAGCTGCCTTCGATCGAGACGATGGTGACCCGCCTGGCGGAGGGCCGGCTGGTGCTGGACCGGGTCCGCTTCAGGCAAACCGACGACCACCTGGCCCAGGGGTACGAGGCCCTGCTCGAGCAGGCAGCCCGCGCTCTGAACCGTAGCCAGGGAAAGTTCGCGGTCTACGTGCCTGCCGAGCTGACGCCCTCGTTGCCGGCCGACACGGTGCTGAGCCGGCGGCGCTCCTTCACCGCCTACCGGGCGCTGCTCGCCGCCGGCTCGAACCCCGCCCACCTCGTCGGCCCGGTCGAGGCGGCCAGGCTTGCCTCTCGGGAGATCCGGGCGGTACGGCCCGGGGACGCCCGGATCGAGCTGCTTCGAATCGAATGACGACACCGCAAGAAACCCACTGGAGGGTGAGAGCGATGACAACTCCATGCTTGGTGCTGACGATGCTCACGCTGGCTGTCCCGGGACTCTCGGCGCAGCAACCCAAGGCGACGCTCGCCAAACGACTCAAGGGGGCGGTGACCACGGCCATCGACACGGCCGCCGCCCAGACCGCGGCGGCGGTGGTCGACTCGGCGCTCGGTACGGGAGCGCTGCGGCTCAGCGCCGGCGAGTGTCCCGTCGGCACCACGGCCGCCGGGTCGGCGACCGTCGGCACGGCTGCGGTCGGGCAAGTGAAGAAGGCGCTCGGAGGGGCCGAGCGGCCTTCCACGGCCGGTGCGCCGGCGCCGACGTGCGTTCCGGACTCCTCGCTCGCCGGGCAACAGGCGATGGTCGCGGCGATGCAGGCTCAAGCTGCCGCGCAGGCCGCGTCCGGCGGCCAGGTGGTGCCAGGAACCACCCCCGGAGCCGCCTCGGCGATCGGTGCGGTGGCGGCGGTGACGCCGGTCGGCTTGGCGGTCGGGGCGGCCCCGGTCGCGGCCAAGGGGGTGAAGGCTCTCGGCGGTCTCTTCGGCAAGGGTCAGACGGCCGAGAGCATGATCGAAGACCTCTCCGAGGGCCGGCTCGAGCTCAAGGCGGTTCGGTTCGTCGGAGCGAGCGACGCGCTCAAGCACGACGTCACCGAGAGCTTCGCCTTCCTGGCCGAGGCGCTCCAGTCACTCGACGGCGAGTTTGTCTTGAACCTCCCGCCGGAGTCGAACGGCAAGTCGCCGCCGGATACCGCGATGGCCCGGCGGCGCCTCACCAAGCTGTCGGCTCACCTCGCGATGGCCGGCATCGAGGGCCGGTTGGAGCTCCGGAGCGAGCCACCCGGTCTCGATCCCGAGCGGAAGCTCCCCAAGCTCGGCGACGCCCGGGTGGAGATTCTCGCCAAGCCCGCACCCGAGCAGGAGCGTTAGGCAATGTTTGGTGGCTCGCTCGGTCGGGTGGCAGGGGCGCTCGGCGCGCTCGCTCTCGCGCTCCGGCCCGCGGCGCTCCCGGCCCAGGCCGAGGTCGGGGCGAGGCTCCGGGTGGCGGTGCTGGACCTGTCGGGGAGCGCCCTCCGCATCCAGACCACCCAGATGCCGATGGCCGTGCCGCCGGCCGCGCAGCCCTACGCCCAACCGGGCCAGGCGCAGCAGACCACAGTGGCGATCGCGATCCCGCCCCCGACCGAGTTCGCCCGGGGCCTGACCGAGATGCTGACCTCGGTGCTGATCCGGACCGGTCGATTCACGGTGCTGGAGCGAGCCGCGATGAGTCAGGTGGAGCAGGAACAGGCCCTGACCGCGGGCGGCCGGGTGACCGTGGAGACCGCAGCGGCCTCCGGCGCCTTGCTCGGCGCCCAGGTGCTGATCACGGGAGACATCACCGGCTTCACCTTCGAGAAATCGAGCGTCGGCGGGGCGCTCACCAACGTCGTGCGAGGCCTCTCGGTCGCGACCGAGCGGGTCAGTGCCTCGGTGGTGATCGACCTCCGTCTGATCGACGCGTCGACCGGCGAGGTGGTCTACTCCGCCAAAGGCACCGGCAAGGCCAGCCAGACCGGCATCGCGGCCGATCTGATCCGGGACGAAAAGAGCTACTCCGTCGACGGCCAGCTGACCACGCCGCTCGGGCACGCCTCCCGCCAGGCGATTCAGAACGCGGTGATCTCGATCCTCACGGGGATGCCTCGGATCCGCTGGAGCGGCCGGGTGGCCGACGTCCGCGACGAGGTGGTCTACCTCAACGCCGCCCTGGCCGACGGGATGAAGCCCGGGCTGGAGCTGGAGGTGTTCGAGGCCGGCGAGGCGTTGGTGGATCCCGCGACCGGCAAGTCGCTTGGCGCGCCCGAGACCCGGGTGGGCGCCGTGGTCGTGGAGCGGGTGCTGGAGCAGTACAGCACGGCGCGGATCGTCGACGGCCAGGGCATCGCCAGAGGTCAGGTGGTGCGGGTCAAGGAGCAACGACGTTAGGCCGGACCCACTCATCATCGCAAGGAAGGTGTGTCATGAGGTCGCGCTCTGTCGCTGGTGGTTCGGTCGGCACCACCGTCGCCACGCTGCTCGTCGCCGGCCCGCAGCTCGCGAGCGCCCAGGCGGTCTCGCAGGCCGACGTCCAGATCCAGGCGCTGACGGTCGCCCGCCGAGCCAGTCCATCCGGGGTCGCGACCGCGACCCGAGCCGTGCCTCGGGCCCGCGGCTCGACGGGGGCGACGCTGGCGCCGGTCGACGCCATCGACGTCACCGTCACCGTCTTCAGCAACAACGACGACGACGCCCAGGCCGTCCAGCTCAGGATCTTCCTGCCACCCGAAAGCAGACCCCTGATCGATCCCGGCCGCCCCCGCCCCCGCGTCCGCTCCTAGCTCGTGCGGGGCGGGGTCGTGGCGATCACGCCGTCGAGCCCCTTGTCTCGAAGCAGCGCGTTGAAGCGCGCCACGTCCTCTCGCATCGCCCGATCGTAGGCCGATCGGGCCTCCCGGGCTTTCTGGCGCAGGACCGCGCCGACCTCCCGCTGCGACCCGGTCGGCGCGTGGTCGGTTCCGCCCACGTCGTTGATCAGGTAGACCAGCTTCTCCGCCAGCATGGACGGGTAGCGGATCAGGTCCTGCCCCCGGCCCGTGATGCGGAGCTGCACCATGTCCTCCTCGACCGCGACCAGCCGCGCCGCCAGCGAGTCGGCCTCGCCCTTGACCGCCGAGTCGGTGGTCACCGCGCCGAGGGCCTTCAATTGCGCGCGGGCGATCTCGAGGCCGTTGATCATCTCGACCACGTCGTTCAGCTCGCCGGTCAGCTCGCGATGGAATTGGGCCTGGGTCGCGATCTCGGCATCGGAGCCGGGGGTGTTGGGATCTTTGCGGACCTCGAGCTGTTGGGTCAGCTCCACGCCGTTCACGGCCAGCTTGACGGTGTAGCGGCCCGGCGGTGCCAGCATCCTCACCCGTCCGACGCTCGGCGAGGGGCGGCCCTCGATCTCGACCCGAACCTGCGGGGCGTAGAGCGGGCTGTTCCGCAGCCTGGCTTCCTTGGAGCGCTCGCCCAGGAGGTCCCAGTAGATCCGATTGATGCCGGCCTTGCCCGGCCCCTTGAGCGCGCGGACCTCCGCTCCCGAGGCGTCGAGGATGGCGATCGCGACGCTGTCCTCCTGCTCGGCCGCGAGCCAGTAGTTGAGCGAGGCGCCGTAGGGTGGGTTGCTGCCGGCCACGGGATCGTAGAAGTGGGCCATCGGCGCCTCGGCCGGGCGGAAGCGATACGCCGCGCGCGGACGGAAGAGGTGCGCCTTGGCCGCCATCACCTCCGGGGTCAGCTGCTGGAGTGGGGTGACGTCGTCCATGATCCAGAAGCCGCGGCCGTAGGTGGCGAGCACCAGGTCGTTGAAGTGCTCCTGCACGGTGACGTCGTGCACCGGCGCGTGCGGCAGGTTGGTCTGGAGCGGCTGCCAGCGGGCGCCGTCGTCGAAGGAGACGTAGAGCGCGTTCTCGGTGCCCAGATAGAGGAGACCGCGGCGGATCGGGTCTTCCTTGACCCAATGGGCGTAGCTGAGCGGTGTCTCGGGAATCCCGCCCACGATCAGGCTCCAGCTGGCGCCACGGTCGGTGGTCTTGATCACCCAGGGGGTGCGATCGTTCACCTGGTGGCCGTCGACCGTGGCGTAGGCGGTCGACGCGTCCCAGCGGGAGGCGACGATGTTGCTCACGGTCCCCCACTCCGGCATCCCCGCGACCGTCGGGGTGACGTTGGTCCAGCTCTGCCCGCCGTTCGTGGTCAGTTGGATCAGGCCATCGTTGGTGCCCGCCCAGATCAGCCCACGCTCGAGCGGCGATTCGGCGATCGCGAACACGACGCCGGCGTACTCGACGCCCACGTTGTCCGGGGTGAGCCCGCCGGAGGTGCCCATCCGGGAGCGGTCGTTCCGGGTCAGGTCGGGGCTGATCTCCCGCCAGGAGCGGCCGCCGTCGGTGGTCTGGTGGACGTGCTGGCTCCCGACGTAGACCCGGTTGCGGTCGTGCGGCGAAATCAGCAACGGGAAGGTCCACTGGAAGCGGTACTTGAGGGTCTCGGCCGAGTGGCCGATGGTCATCTCGGGCCAGACCTCCACTGAGGTGGCGATCCCGGTCCGGACGTCGAAGCGGCTCACGATGCCGCCGACGCTGCCGAAGCCCGAGGCGCTCGACCAGATCAGGTTGGGATCCTCGGGGTCGGGCGTGGCCCAGCCGCTCTCGCCGCCGCCGACCGAGCTCCAGAGGCCGCGGGGGATGCCCGCGTCGCCGAAGAAGAACTGCATCCGGCTGTTGCTGGGTCCGCGGCTGGAGGGGCCGTCCTGGCGGTTGCCGTAGACGTAGTAGGGGATCCGATTGTCGACGGTGACGTGGTACAGCTGGGCGTTAGGCAGCTGCACGATGTGCCAGCTCTTGCCCCGGTTGGTGGTGATCGAGAGCCCGCCGTCGTGGCCGACGATCATCCGGTCGGCATCGGTCGGGTCGATCCAGATGTCGTGGTGGTCGCCGCCCGGCACCTCGGAGAAGGGTGGGTTGATGATGGTCGCGCCGCCGTCGAGGGTCTTGGCCCAGCTCGCGGTGAGGAAGTAGGCCTCGTCGGCGTTGTCCGGCGCGACGATCATCCGGGTGTAGTACTGGGTCCGGCCGGCCAGGTCGCGATCGTAGCTCACCACCTGCCAGGTTGCGCCCGCGTCGTCGGAGCGCCAGAGCTCGCCCGCTTCGGCCTCGACCCCGGGGAGGGGCACGCCGTCGCTGGTCTCGATCAGGGCGTAGATCCGATTCGGACTGCTCTGGGCCACCGCGAGGTCGACCTTGCCGAACGGCTTGGTCGGGAGCCCGTTTCCGGTGAGCCGGGTCCAGGTGTCGCCGCCGTCGGTGCTCTTCCAGATCCCGCTGCCGGGTCCGCCGCTCTTCCGGCCCCAGGTGTAGATCACGATCTGCCAGGTGGTCGCGTAGACGATCCGCGGGTTGGTGGGATCGAACTCGACGTCGTTGGCACCGGTGTCCTGGTCGACGAAGAGGACCTGCTTCCAGGTCTTGCCGCCGTCGATCGTCTTGTAGACGCCCCGGTCCGCCTGGGGACCGTAGCCGTGGCCGACCGCGGTGGCGAGCACCACGTCGGGGTTGGTCGGGTGGATCGCGATCCGGCCGATCCGGCCGGTGGCCTCGAGACCGGCGCGCTGCCAGCTCTTGCCGGCGTCGGTCGATTTGAACATGCCCCAGCCGACCGAGATGTTGCTCCGCAAGTTGGGCTCGCCGGTGCCGGCGAAGACCACGTTGGGGTCGGAGGGCGCGACGGCGATGGCGCCGACGGAGGAGACCGGCTGGTCGTCGAACACTTGAGTCCAGTGGATTCCGCCGTCGGTGCTCTTGGCAATACCGCCGGAGGCCGAGCCCGCATAGTAGACGTCGGGGTCGCCGGCCACACCCGCTACCGAGGCGACGCGATTGCCCTCGGGACCGATGTGACGGAAGCGAAGGCTCTGATAGAGCGCGGGGTCGACGTAGGGGGCGGCGGGCTGCTCGACCGCCCGGGCGCGATTGCGCTGGGCGAGGGCCGGGGAGAGCGCGACGAGACCGAGCACCGCGACGAGGGGGAGCGCGCGACGGATCATGAGAAGCCACCGGGGGTTACGGGGATCGTAGGGGCTCGGAATCTGGCGAAAACCCTGAAACTCGGCCACCTTCCGGGCCGTACCGTCGAATGAAGTTCCCCTTTCTCGGAGTGAATTCTCTCTCATGCTGGCGTTGACCTCCGTCCTTCCGCTCGTCCTCGCGACCGCGGCGCCGCCCCCGATGGCCGCACCGCTCGCGAATCCTCTCGTGGGCTTCGGCGCCGCGATCACCTTCGCCGGCGACGAGCTGCTGGTGGGCCGGCCGAACAGCTCCGCGCTCTTTCCGCTCCCGGCCTCCAATCCGGGCGGCGTGCTGGTGTTCCGGCGCGGCGCGGGCGGGGCCTGGGCCGAGGCCGGCCACTTCGCGGCGTCCGACGTGGCGCTCGGCGACGGCTTCGGGTCGGTGATCGCGGCCGACGGCAATCTCGCGGTGGTGGGCGCTCCGGCGGCGGCCGACGGTGTCGGCGCGGCGTACGTGTTCGAGCGCTCGGCGTCGGGCTGGCGACAGGTGGCCAAGCTGGCCGCCCCTGGCGCGGGCGCGGGCGATCGGTTCGGCACCGCCATCGCGGTCGGTGGTGGGGTGATCGTGGTCGGGGCGCCGGGTCGCGACTCCGCCCGCGGCGTGGCCTACGCGTTCCGCCAGACCGGCGGCTCGTGGACGGCCACCCGGATCGGCGGAGGGCGTGAGGCCGGAGACAACTTCGGCGCCTCGATCGCCCAGGTCGGCGGCACGGTCGCGATCGGCGCGCCCGGACCCTCGCCGATCGGCGGTCCCTTCGGCGGCGGGCAGCCGCCGCGGGCGGGCTCGGTGCAGCTGTTCGGCGGCGCCGGCGGCGACTGGCGGGCGATGACCACACTGGTCGGGAGCGCCGACAGCACCCTGCTGTTCGGCTTCGCGCTCGCCGCCAGCGGGCCCTCGCTCTTCGTCTCGGCCCCGGGCACGGCCCGAGTGGGCGCGGTGGTGGAGTTCCGCGGCGAGGGCGGCGAGTGGCGTGAGGTCTCGAGCGTGAAGGGCCCGGTGCCGAGCGGTCTCTTCGGCGCGGCGGTGGCGGCGGACGGCGACGCGCTGCTGGTGGGCGCGCCGTACCTCAACCAGGCCAAGGGCGCGACCTATGCCTACCGGCGCGAGGGCTCGGGCTGGTCGGCGCCGCAGGAGCTGCCGGTCGACGCGGTCGGGATGATGATCGCTTACGGTGCCTCGGCCGCGGTCCGGGGCGACCTCGCGATCGTGGCCGCGCCGGGCGCGGACTTCTTCGAGGGCGTGGGCTACGTCTTCGGGCGGGACGGCGCGGGACGCTGGGCGGCGCGGGGCACCATCGTCGATCGGCCCGAGAGCATGCCGGCCATCACCGGGGCGGAGCATCGTTGCACCGGCACCGAGGTCGAAGGCTTCGAGTGCAAAAACGTCGACCTGCTCTCCTTCCTGCCGACCTCGGCGCTGGGTGCCGGGCGCGGGATCATGGTGAACGACCTGTGGGGCTGGACCGACGAGGCGAGCGGTCGGGAGTTCGCGCTGGTCGGGCGGATGGACGGCACCGCGTTCGTCGAGATCACCGATCCCGGCAATCCCAGGTACCTGGGCGAGCTCCCCCTGCACGCGGGCGCGCACCCCAACATCTGGCGCGACATCAAGACGTACAAGAACTACGCCTTCGTCGTCTCGGACAACGCGGGACCGCACGGGGTGCAGGTGTTCGACCTGACGCAGCTGCTCAACGTCACCGGCGGGCCGGTCACCTTCAAGGAGACCGCGCACTACGACGGGATCGCGAGCGCGCACAACATCGTGATCAACGAGGGGACCGGGTTCGCCTACGCGGTGAGCGCGAGCGGCGGCGGGGAGACCTGCGGCGGCGCGCTGCACATGATCGACATCCGCGATCCGCTGGCGCCGAAGTTCGCGGGCTGCTTCGCCGACAAGTCGACCGGCAACGGCACCGGCTCGACCCACGACTCGCAGTGCGTGGTCTATCACGGTCCCGACGCCAAGTACAAGGGGAAAGAGGTCTGCTTCAACGCGTCGGCCACGGCGGTCGGGATCGCCGACATGACGGAGAAGCCGGTCTCCAAGCCGATCGCGGTGGCGGCCTATCCCAATACGGTCTTCGCGCACCAGGGATGGCTGAGCGAGGACCACAAGTACTTCTTCCTGAACGACGAGGGCGACGAGATCGCGGGCAAGACGCCCAAGACCCGGACCATCGTCTGGGACGTCGAGAGCCTCGAGGAGCCCGTCCTGGTGGGCGAGTTCATGGGCGCCACCTCGGCCACCGACCACAACATGTACGTGAAGGGGAACTACCTCTTCCAGTCGAACTACGTGGCCGGCCTCCGGGTGATCGACGTGAGCGATCCCAAGAATCTCCGCGAGGTGGGCTACCTCGACACCGTGCCGTTCGGTGAGAACATCCCGGGCTTCGCGGGCTCCTGGAGCAACTATCCGTATTTCAAGAGCGGCACGATCATCGTGAGCAGCATGCGGGAAGGGCTGTTCCTGGTGCGGCACCGGCCCGAACGGCCGATTCCGTGAGCGAGGGAGGAGTCGAGTGGTGAAGCGAGGGGTGGTAGCGGCGGTCCTGGCGAGCGCCCTGGCGTTGACGGCCGGGACCGCGGCGGCGCAGCAGGGCGGCGGGCGGTTCTACGTCACCAACCAGGACGACGGCACCGTCAGCGTGCTCGACGCGGCCACGCGGAAAGTGATCGAGACGGTCGACTTCAAGGCGATGGGGTACGGCGGCAATCCCAAGCCGCACCATATCCAGGTGGAGCCGGACGGGAGCTACTGGTATCTCTCCCTGATCGGGGCGGGCAAGGTGCTCAAGCTCGACCGGCGCAACACGGTGGTCGGCTCGATCGATACCGAGGTGCCGGGGCTCCTGACCCTGCATCCGACCCAGGACCTGCTGGTCTTCGCGCGCTCGATGAGCGCGGTGAACCCGCCGATGCGGATCGGGTTGATCACGCGCTCCAGCATGAAGCTGGTCGAGGAGTACGACGTCTTCTTTCCGCGGCCGCACGGGATCGTGATCCACCCGGGCGGCGAGTACGTCTTCGTCGCGAGTCTGGGCGTCAATCAGCTGGCGAGCATCCGGCTCGAGGACGGCCAATCGGAGCTGGTGGACGTGGCCGGACCGTCGCACACCCTGACTCAGCTCTCGGTCTCGCCCGACGGGCGCTGGCTGGCGGCGACGGCCTCGACCAGCGGGAACGTGATGCTCTTCGACGCGAGCAATCCCGCGAAGCCGACCTTCTGGCGGGCCGTCAAGGTGGGCGGCGGCCCGTTCGAGGCCACCTTCACCTACGACGGGACGCTGCTCTTCGTCACCAACCTCGACGCCAACACGGTCACGGTGCTCGACACCAAGTCGTGGGACAAGGTGACCACGGTCCAGGGCGAGGGCTTCAGTCAGCCGCATGGCGTCGCGCTCTCGGCCGACGGGCAGTACGTCTACGTCAGCAACCGGCATCAGTCGGGTGGCGCGCACGACCACGAGGGCCACAAGGCGACCGGCACCGGCACGCTGGTGGCCATCTGCATTCCCACGAAGCAGGTGGCGTCGGTGACCCCGATCGGCCACTACGGGGCCGGGATCGGCGCACCGGTGCCCGCGAAGCCTCCGGCCGCGCCGGCCGCCTGCCATTGAGTCGGCGCGCGCTGGTCGGGCTGTTCGCCCTCGCCGCCTGCTCGTCCCCCAGTCCGACCGCCTCCCCGCCGGCACCGTCCGTCGGGGAGGGGTTCGTCTATGACCCGTCGCCCTTTCCGGTGGCGGACTCGGCGGGCCGTTCGCTCGATCTTGCCTTCCTCGGCGGGTTCAACGTGCCGCGGCCGCAGCTCCTCGACCTCGACAAGGACGGCGATCTCGACCTGGTGGTGCAGGAGTTCGGCGGCCGGCTGACGCTGCTGCTCCGGGAGGGCGAGTCGCAGGGATTCCCCCGCTTCCGTTACGTCACCAACCGGTTCGGCAACCTGGACGTGGGCGAGTGGTCGCGGTTTGTGGACTTCGACGGCGACGGCGACAGCGACCTGCTGGCCGAGTGGCCCTTCAGCTACATCCGCGCCTATCGGAACGAGGGAGGCACCCCGGTGGCGCCGGCCTTCGTGCCGGCGCGGGACAGCCTGCGGGCGGCCGACGGCACGGCGATCTTCGCCGATCGGCAGAACATCGCGCAGGCGGTGGATCTCGACTGCGACGGGCTGATCGATCTCTTCATCGGCCGGATCACGGGCAACATCATCCACTACGAGGCGACCGAGAAGGGCGTCCCGCTGCCCAAGTTCCAGCACCTGACCGATCGGTTCGAAGACATCGAGATCGTCAACAACGAGTTTGGGAGCATGCACGGGGCCAACACGATGGCCTTCGCCGACTACGACGGCGACGGCGATCTCGATCTGTTCTGGGGCGACTTCTTCGAGCAGGGGCTCCTGCTGATCGAGAACACGGGCGCCTCCTGCAGCTCGCCCTCGCTCCGGACCGAGCCGGTCCGCTTCCCGCGGAACGACCCGCTGCTCACCAGCGGCTACAACGCGCCCGCCTTCGGCGACCTCGATGGCGACGGAAAGCCCGATCTCCTGGTCGGGGTGTTGGGCGGCGCGTTCAATCCAATCGCGACCACGATCGAGAACCTGCACTATCTGACTCGCGACGCGGCCGGCAACTGGGTGCGGCGGACCGGACAGTTCCTGCCGACCATCGACGTGGGGAGCGAGAGCATCCCGAGTCTGGTCGACCTCGACGGCGACGGCGACCTGGACCTCCTGCTCGCCAACAAGATCGAGCCGGACGAGTCGCAGACGGCCCGGATCTACCGCTACGAGAACGTCGGCACCAGGGCCGCGCCGAGCTACGTGCTCCGGGGCGACCTGGGCATCACCGGCACCTATCACTACGCGCCGGCCTGGGGCGACCTGGACGGCGACGGCGATCTCGACCTGATCCTGGGCTCGTGGGTGGCCAAGCTGGCCTACTTCCGGAACGACGGCGACGCGCGGGCGATGAAGCTCAGCCTGGTCGACAGCGCGCTGGTCACCATCACCCGGGGGAGCAACACCACCCCGGCGCTGGGCGATCTGGACGGCGACGGCGACTTGGACCTGCTGATCGGCGAGGCCTCCGGCGCGCTCAACTACTACCGGAACGACGGCGGCCCCACGGAGCCGCGCTTCGTGCTGGTGAGCGACCAGTACCTCGAGATCGACGTCGGGCGGCGGAGCGCGCCGGCGTTCGCCGATCTGGACGGCGACGGCGACCTCGACCTCCTGATCGGGTCGGACAGCGAGGGCGTGGTGCTCTACCGGAACGAGGGCAGTCGGACCGAGCCGCGCTTCGTGCGGGACTCGACCTGGAGCGTGGACGTGCCGCCGATCTCGGCCCCGACGCTCGGCGACCTCGACGGCGACGGGGACCTCGACCTGGTGGTCGGCACCGTGAGCGGCGGCGCGCTCTACTTCGACAACCGGGCGCGCGGTCGTTAGGCGTCAGTCGATCGAGAGCACCCGCACCGGGTCGATCCGGGCCGCGCGCCGCGCGGGGATCAGGGTGGCCACCCCGCCGATCAGGAGCAGCACCAGGGCCACCAGGCCGAGCGCGAGCGGGTCGGCGGGGTCGGCCTGGTAGGTGAAGCTCGCCACCGTCCTGGCCAGAGCCAGCGAGCCACCGATTCCCACCGCCAGGCCGACCAGCACCGGTCCCGTCATGTCGAGGAAGACGGAGCGCATCACGCCCACCTGTGACGCGCCGATCGCGATCCGGATCCCGATCTCCCGAGCCCGCTGGGTCACCCCGTAGCCGACCACGCCGTAGATCCCCACTCCCGCCAGCACCAACGCCAGCGCGCCGAACGAGGTGAGCAGCATCGAGCCGAGTCGTTGCGGCATCAGGGTCTCGCCGATCAGGGTCTCCATGGTGGCCGTCACGCTCGGCGAGAGACCGGGCACCACCTCGCGAAAGGCGGCGGCCGCGCTGCGCACGGCGGAGGCCGGGTCACCCGGGGTGCGGATCGCCAGGGTGAGGAAGCCGCGGGCGGCGTAGTCGCGCAGCTGGTCGAGCGGGAGGAAGACGAAGGGTGTCGGATCCTCGCCGATGGCCTGCCAGGTCGGGTTGTCGGTCACCCCCACGACGGTGGCCTGGAGCTGGTCGCCGAAGGAGATGGTTCCACCGACGGGGGAGCGACCCTTCCAGTAGAGCTCCGCCGCGTGACGATTGATCACCGCGACGGGCGGCGCGTCGGGCCCGTCGGTGGCCGCGATCGGCCGCCCGTCGACGATCGGAATGCCGAGCGCCTCGAAGTAGCCGTCGGTGACCATGACCGCGTCGAAGCGGATCTCCTCGTTGGGCGCAGGGGCGTAGCCGCCGATCGTGGCGAAGAAGCCCTGGAAGCCGCCGCCCTGGAACGGCGTCAGGGTGGCGATCGCCGCCGCGGAGACCTCGGGCAGCGCCCGGACCCGCTCGAGCAGCTGGGCCCGCATGGCGGTGCTCTGCTCGGGCGTGTAGCGGAGCAGGCTGGTGTTGAAACGGAGCAGGGCCGACCGATCGGGCTGGTAGCCCAGGTCGGCTCGGAGACTGTTCCGGAGCGTGCGGGCGAACACGGCCGATCCGGCCAGCAGGATGAGACAGAGCGCCACCTGGACCGTCACCAGGCCGCGACGCACTCGGGCCACGCCGCGGCCGTCGTCGTTGACGCCGCCTTTGATCGAGGCGATCAGGTCCTGCCGGGTGGCGTGCCACGCGGGCGCCAGCCCGAAGAGCAGCGAGGTCGAGATCGCGAGCCCGATCGCGAGCGCGAGGAGGCCCCGGTCGAGGGTGATGCCGAGCCCGCTGATCGCGACCCCGCCGGGCAGCTCGTAGGACGAGAGCAGACGGAGCATCAGCGCCGCCACGCCGAGACCGGCGGCCGAGCCGAGGAGGCCCAGCACCAGACTCTCGGTGACCAGCTTGCGGACCAGCCTGGCCCGGCTGGCGCCGACGGCGAGCTGCACGCCGAGCTCGCGGCCGCGCGCGGTGGCCCGGGCGAGCAGCAGGTTGGCGACGTTGGCCGAGGCGAGGAGCAGCGCGAAGGCCACGGTACCGAGCAGCAGGAAGAGGAAGTCGCGGAGCTCCGCCTCCCGGCCGACCGGGAGGATGTAGCGGCCCGCCGGATCGACGGTGACCTGGCGCGAGCCGCCCACCGCGGCCCACTCCTCGGGATACTCGGCGGCGAGATTCTGACCGATGGTCCGGAGCTCCGCCTGCGCGGCCCCGAGCTCGGCACCGTCGGCCAGCCGACCGATCAACGGGCCGGCCCAGCGGGATCGGCGATTCTCGTAGGTGTCGGGAGACCCGGCGGCGCCGACGGCGCTGCCGAGCGTGGTGGCGGAGAACATCGGCAGCCAGAGGTCGCGCGGGCGGGCGAGCTGGAGGCCGGCGTAGCCCCGCGGCCCGATGCCGATCACCTCGAAAGGCACCTGGTTGAGCTGCACGGTGCGGCCGACCACGCTCGAGTCGGCGCCCAAGGCGGTGCGCCAGAAGTCGTAGCTCAGCACCACGACGGCGTTGGCACCGCCCTGCCGGTCGTCACCTTGCTGGATCAGGCGGCCGAGGTGCGGCGCGACGCCGAGCAGCGAGAAGTAGTTACCGGTCACCAGCTCGCCGGTGGCGAGGAAGGCGGTCTCCTCGGTGCCCAGGTTGAGCGGGATCGTGCTGATGGCCGCGAGGTCGGTCAGGCTGGTCGTGCCCGACTGGAGGCTCAGGTAGTCGGGGTAGGACGTGGTGCAGCGGAGATCGCCGCGGCGGCAGCTGGTGTAGACGGCCACCAGCCGATCGGGCTCCTCGACCGGCGCGCTCCGGAGCAGCACCTGGCGCGCGATGCTCGCGATCGCGGTGGTGGCGCCGATCCCGAGCGCGAGGGTCACCAGGACGGTGGCGGTGAAGCCCGGGGAAAAGCGGAGCTGGCGAAGCGCCAGCCGGGTGTCGTGGAGCGCGTCTCGCACCAGGCCGATGCCCCAGCCGTCGCGTATGGTCTGCTTCTGTCGGGTCACCGGACCGAAGGCCGCGAGCGCCTGGGCCCGTGCGGCCTCGGGTGAGAAGCCCTGGGCGAGGTACTTCCTGGTCTCCATCTCGACGTGGAAGGCGACCTCCTCGTCGAGCTCCCGCTCCATCTTTCCCATCCCGAGCAGCGCGCGGAGCCGGAAGAGCAGCTCGGAGAGTCTTCGCATGTCTCTGGCTCCGTTCAGGCGGTCTCGAGGATCCGCGCCACGGCGGTGGAGAGCCGCTGCCAGCGCTCGGTCTCGACCGCGAGCTGGGCTCGGCCGGCGCGGGTCAGCTCGTAGTAGCGGGCCCGGCGGTTGTTCTCGGTGTCGCGCCAGAAGGAGCGGATCCAGCCCTCTCGGGTCAGCCGATGGAGCGCGATGTAGAGCGAGCCCTGGTTGACCGAGAGGGCGTCCTCGGAGATGCCCTGGATCCGCTCCGAGATGCCCCAGCCGTGCATCGGCTCGCTGGCGAGGACCCGGAGGACGAGGAGATCGAGGGTCCCCTTGATCATGTCTGGCTTGGCTCGGCTCATCGGATTCCGGCTCCGTGGTGGCGGTCCACCCGGCGGCACTCCGGTGCCGCGGAGGGGCCGCCTTTTCTCCTGGCATTCAGGAGATACCACTTTTTCTCCTGGGAATCAAGAGGAGGGGTCGGGTTTCCGGGGCGCCTCGGACGGCGCCGAAGGAGTGTTCGCGTCGGGAGGGCGGCGAGCGCGGAAACTGGCGGTCCCTGGGGAGGTCTGGCCGGCGGTGCGTGCTGCCGGTTCTCCCCGCGATCATCCGGCTGGAGAATCGGCTCCGGGGTGCTAAGATCCGAGTCCCGCACCGTGCCGACCGGCGGGCCCGGCTCCCGTGCGGCGACGCGATAGCGAATCCAGGAGGAGTCGATGGAACGGGTGCTGATGGTCGGCCTTGGTGGCTTCATCGGCTCGGTCCTGCGGTATTGGCTGGCGGGGCTGGCGCAGCCTCGGCGGTCGGCCTTTCCGCTCGGCACCCTGGTCGTCAATGTCCTTGGCTGCCTGGTGATTGGCGTCGTCGGCAAGCTGATCGAGACCCGCGGCTTTCTGGACCCGGCGACCCGGGCGCTCGTCGTGATCGGGGTGCTTGGCGGTTTCACGACGTTCTCGACGTTTTCCAACGAGAGCATCCTCGCCGCCGAGGACGGTGCCGTCGGCATGGCGGTGGTCAATGTGGCGGGGACAGTGCTTCTCTGCCTGGCCGCGACCTGGGCGGGCCGGCAAGCCGTCCAGTTGATCTGGAGGTGAGCGCCATGACGATGCCAAAGGACGGGCTGCTGCTGCGGGTATTTCTCGGCGAGGCCGACCGCCATGAGGGGAAGCCACTCTACGAGTGGCTGGTGCTGAAGGCCCGGGAGCAGGGCCTCGCCGGCGCGACGGTACTCCGCGGGATCATGGGATTCGGCGCCCACAGCCGGGTGCACACCTTTCGCATCGAGCGACTGTCGCTGGACCTCCCGATCGTGGTCGAGGTCGTGGACGTCGCCGAGAAGATCGAGGCGTTCCTCGCGCTGATCGATCCGGTGATCGGCGAAGGCCTGGCCACCGTGGAACGGGCCGAGGTTCGCTTCTATCGGGCCCGGTCGGGCGGCGTCCCCGAGGTACCCTGACCGAGCGATGGCCCGCGCTGCGCCGGGCCGATCCGGTCTGGCGCCGCCCGACTGACGCCCTATGATCCACCGCCAGGCGCAGTGGCGGACGCACGGTCTCCGTCGAACCGATCGCTCGTTGGGGTGAAGCCCTGATCCTCAGAATCTGCACCTATCCGGCACTCGCGCTGTCGGCCCTGAGCGGGCTTGGCGGCGACGTCGGGATGTCGAGCGTCGACCGAGCGACCGACACCATCACGGTATTCGCGGCCTCCGACCTGGTGTTCGCGTTCGGTGAGATCATCCCCGCGTTCGAGTCACGGTCCGGCGCGAAGGTCCGAGCGGTCTTCGGGTCGACCGGGAACCTGGCGCTCCAGATCCGGCATGGCGCGCCGGCCGACGTCTTTTTCGCCGCCAACGCGGACCACATCGACCAGCTTCGCGAGGCTGGGGTCACGGAAGCCGGCTCCCACGTCCAGTACGCCCGGGGCCGGATCGCGTTGGCCACCCGGGCCAGGTCGGGCCTGGACCTCGCGACGCTCGGCGGCCTGGCCCGGCCGGCTGTGCGGAAGATCGCGATCGCCAACCCGGATCATGCGCCCTACGGGCTCGCGGCCCGGCAGGCCCTGGAGCACGAGGGCCTCTGGACCGCGCTGCGGGAGAAGCTCGTCTACGCCGAGAACATCCGTCAGACGCTCCAGTTCCTCCAGACGGACGCCGTGGACGCGGCGATCATCGCCCTGTCGATTGCCGGGGCTCCCGGCATCGAGCACGTCCTGATCGACGAGGCGCTGCATCGCCCGATCGACCAGTTCGCGGCCGTCGTGTCCGCGTCTCGACACCGCGCCTTGGCTCGGTCGTTCCTGGGGTTCGTGGTGGGGCCGGAGGGGAAACGGATGCTGCGGCGGTTCGGCTTCGTCGTTCCGTCCTGACGGTGGACTGGCACCCGCTCGTTCTCTCACTTCGCGTGGCGGGTGTCGCCACCGCGCTGATCATCGTGACCGGGCTACCGGTCGCCTGGGCTCTCGCCCGCCGGCGATTCCCGGGCCGCGGGCTGCTCGAGGCGGCGGTCGTCATGCCGCTCGTGCTGCCGCCGACCGTGCTCGGCTACTATCTCCTGGTGCTGATCGGTCGCACGGGCCCGATCGGCCGGATGGCCGATGCCATCGGGGTGGAGCTCGCGTTCACCTGGCGAGCGGCCGTGATCGCCGCGTGGGTGGGGGCCTTCGGCTTGTTCGTGAAGGCGGCCCAGGGGGGGCTCGAAGCGGTCGATCCGCGGCTGGAGCAGGCGGCGCGGACGCTGGGCCGCTCGGAGTGGTCGGTCTTCGCCTCGATCACCCTGCCGCTGGCCTGGCGATCGGTGCTCGCCGGAACGATCATCGCCTTCTGTCGTTCGCTGGGCGACTTCGGCATCACCTTGATGGTGGCGGGCAGCATCCCCCAGCTGACCCAAACCGTTCCGCTCGCGATCTACGACCACGTGCAGGCAGGCCGACTCGCCGCGGCCAATCAGCTGTCGCTGGTGGTGCTCGGCCTGGTCGGGGCGCTGGTGCTTGCCGTCGGCCGGCTGACCCGTCTGAGGCTCTGAGTCGATGCTCCACGTAGCGGTCCGGAAGGCGTTCGCGTCTGGCTTCGACCTCGACGTCGACTGGCGCAGCGACGGTGAAGTCGTGTGCCTGTTCGGGCCGTCGGGGGCTGGCAAGAGTCTCACCCTGCAATGCCTGGCAGGGTTGAGTCGGCCCGATGCCGGGCGCATCGAGCACGATGGTCGGACGCTGTTCGATGATCGCCAGCGAATCGACCTGCGACCCCGCGCCCGGCGCGTGGGCTACGTCTTCCAGGGTTATGCGCTCTTTCCCCACCTCTCGGTCCGGGCCAACGTCGAGTTCGGGTTGCGGGGTCGTCGGTCGGGTGATCGCCGACGCCGCTCCGGCGACCTGATGGAGCAGCTGGGTCTGGCGGCGGTGGCCGGTCGGCGGCCGGAGCAGCTCTCCGGGGGGCAACAGCAACGTGTTGCCCTGGCTCGTGCGCTGGCCCCCGATCCCTCGCTGCTCCTTTTGGACGAGCCCTTCTCGGCTCTGGATGCTCCGCTCCGCCGCCAGCTCCGTGAGGATCTCGGTCCCATCCTCCGCCAATACGCGGGGAGTACGGTGGTGGTCACCCACGACCTGGCCGAGGCGTTCCAGCTGGCGGATCGGTTGGTTCTCTACGATCGGGGCCGGGTGATCCAGAGTGGAGGTCGTGATGCGGTGTTCTCCACGCCAGCGTCGGCGCGCGCGGCGCAGCTGCTGGGCTTTCGCAACGTGCTCCGGGGCCGGGTCGAATCGGTTGAGGCTGGTCTGGCGGTCGTCACCTGGGCGGGACACCGACTGTCCGCTCCGATTCCGCCAAGCCTTTCGGCCAGGCTGGGTGTCGGGGCCGAGGTCACGCTGCTGATCCGGCCTGAGCACGTCCGGTTGGTCCGGAAGGATCGGCCGCCGCCTCGGCACGACCGGCTGAATCTGCTCGGCACCAGCCTGATCGAGTGCCTCGACCACGGGCCGACTTATTCGCTCCGAATGGCGGTGGGCGCCAGGGAGGGCGGGACAACCGAGATCCTCGAGGTCCAAGTGCCGCGTCTGGTTTACCGACTCCTGCGACTCGATCAGGATCGGCATTGGGAGGTCGCGATTCAGCCGGGTGCGATTCAACTGGCGCCTTCGGTGCCCGAGCTGCCCACCGGTGGTGTCGCAGAGATGACAACCCGACTCCGTTGAGCTGGTGCCGCTGACCGAGCCGTACCGGATAGGCTCAGACGGAGCACGCCCGCGCCAACCGGGGGGTCAGGTGGCTGGACGGATGCTGATGACGCCCGCTCACGGCTCCGCCCAGACCTCCGCGAAGTAGGGAGCGAGCTCGATGCGGAGCGGCTCGAGCGCGGACTGGGGGCGCCAGTCCAGCCGCTCGTCGGCGATGGTGGGCTGGTTGGCTCGCGGGACCCAGATCTCCACCAGCCGCGCGTCGGGGTCGACGATCCAGTAGGTGGCGACACCGGACCGCTGGTAGCGCCGCCGCTTGGTGATCCGATCGTGCCGCGCGGTGGTGGGCGAGAGCACCTCGGCGATCAGGACGGGGATGCCGCACTCGGTCCAGTCGCCCGGCTCGCGTCCGCTCGCCAGGGGCACCACGAACAGGTCGGGCTGAGTGAGCTGCCCGCTTCGCAGGTCGAGGTCGGCCGGCGCGAGCCCGGTCCAGCCGAGTCGCTTCCGTCGCACCGCGTCGAGCAGGTCCACGGTCCGGGGCGCTACGCCAGCCGTGTGCCTGAGCGAGAGAATCGCCCGTTCGTGTGCCCGTTCCCGCGTGGGGCTATAGCCCGCCGCGGCCAGGGCCAGCGTCGCCAGCTGCAGCCCCGCGTTATATGCGATCCCGAGGCGCCAGTCCGGGCTCAGGCGTGGAATCTTGGCGTCGGCCAGGTCACGCTCGACCACCGCGAGCAGGTCCGCGATTTCGGCGGGAGTCGGCTCGTGCCGGGCCAGCCAGCCGTTAGCGAGCCAGTCGGGCAAGCTCACGGTCGTCGCCCTTGAGGAACAGCTTGCTTCCGGCCACCACCCGCTTCAGGAACGCGCTCCCTCGCTTGGAACCTCGCTTGTACTCAGACACCGGAAACAGCGACGGGTTGACCTCGCGGCCCAACCTCGACTCGGCGGCCCTGATGGCCGGGAGGATCTCGGCCAAGGTGAGGTCTCCCACGACCATGAGATCTACGTCGCTCGTCGCGGTCTGGTCTCCCCGGGCCACCGAGCCGTAGATGAACGCGACCACGATCTTGTCCCCAGCCAGGGCAGTCGCCAACTCGGTTCGAAGCACGTCGGCCGTCCCGGCCGTCTTCTCGACGATCGCCCTGAGCTCGCCGAAGATCACCGAGCGCGGATTCGCCGAAAAGTACACTTGGCGGCCCTCGCGGTTTCGGGACACCAGGCCGGCGGCAACGAGCTGCTGCAACTCTCGCTGAACGGCCCCCGTGCCGGACCCGACCGCCCGGAGGATCTCCCGCAGGTAGTACCGCTGTTCGGGGCGGCCGAAGAGCAGGGCGAGGACCTCGCGGCGGGTGCGCCCGAAAAGCACCGCGGCCGGATCGGTCGGCGGTGCAGGGGGCCGAGTCCGCCTGGGGGGATCACCAACCTTTGTACCCATATCAGGTACAATTGTACTCAAATAGGGTACGAGAGGTCAACGCCCGGACTAGCCGAGCCCGAGCAGCTCCTGCACGGCTCGGTGGGCGTGATCGATGGCGCCGTCGGTGTAGGCGTAGGCGCCCGCGTCGGCGTTGGCGATCGCGATCCGGCCGAACGGCCGCCGAGCGACTTCGCAGGGCGTTTCCTTGCCCTCGAGCCAGAAGCGGTCGAAGAGCGAGTTGTACTGATAGGTGTAGCCGTGCGACCAGCGGTTCACGGTGATCGCGAGGATGTCGGCGGCCGGATCGAAGCCGCCGTCGCCGAGCACTCGGGCCATCTGGGCGCGGATCGAGCGCTCGATGGTCTCGTAGGAGGTGTCGAGCAGCTGGGCCCGGCCCAGGCGATGCTGGTCGCGCACCGGGACGCCGGGATGGCAGGCGGCCTTGTCCAGATGGACGATCACCGGGTCGTCCGGCGTACGAGCGCACTGGTAGCCGCCGAGGCTCACCGGGAAGTCGAGCCCCAGGCTGGTGTGCCAGAGGCCGGGGGTGGTCACGTGGCTCACGCCGAGCTGCTCGAAGGCGTGCCAATTCCGGATCAGCACGGTGGTGTAGACCAGCGGCACCTTGACCGCGTAGCGCAGCGCGTCTCGCTGGGTCGGGTCGAGCTCCTCGCACATGTAGGGGATGGTGGAGTGCCAGCAGGCCAGCACGGCCGAGCGCCCGGTGACGGTGGCCATCGTGCCGTCCTTCACATAGGTGACCTCGACCCGCTCCCTCGATCCGCCGCGATCGAGGTGTCGGACCTTGACCACGATGCTCGAGAGCCGAATTCGAACTCCGGCCTCTGGCCGATCCAGCCGATCGTAATCCACTCGCGAAGTGACGATGTCATCGGCGCTGGTGCCGGGCACGGCGTCGGGCAGCAGCCGTCGCACGAGGAGGCGGGCGATCGAGGCGCTGCCGTCGGGGAAATGGAAGTAGAACGCTTCGCCTGCCGGGCCGTCTGCCGGGGTCGCGTCGCGATTCTGTCCGGGGCCCTTGGCCTTCGGGTCGAGGCCCATGCCCTGGAAGCCGGGGAAGCCGAGCCCGAAGCCGTCCTGCGCCGGCATCGCATCGATGCCCACGCCGAAGAGATCGTGGGGCAGCGTCTGGAAGACGGGCAGCACACCCGGATCGAGCTGCCACCGCTTGGTGAGGAAGTCGGCGTAGCTCATGGTGGCGAGCTGCTGACGCTTCTCGGCCTCGGTCGCGCCCTTCAGGGGATCGAACGGCTCGGTGTAGAGACGGCGGAGGTCGCGCTTGACCCGATCGCTCAAGGGCGCGGCGTCGATGAGCGCCTGGTCGTACTCGTCGACCCCGCCCTTCACCAGGCGATCGGCGCCGAAGGTCTCGGCATCGAAAAAGAACCCTTCGCCCAGTCCGCGTGAGCGATAGATCTCCCAGTCCACCACGGTGGGCCAGCGCGCCACGTCGATTCCCAGGGTGTCGAGCAGACCGTGCGCGACGGCGCTGTAGGGTGCGGGGCTGTCGATCGACTGGACACCGCCGTAGCCCACGATCGTCCGGCCCTCGTGGGTGAACTCGTTGCGCTTGGCGTGCCCGCCGAAGTCGTCGTGGTTGTCCAGGACCAGGATCCGCGCGTCGGGGCGAGCCTCCCGGTAGTAGTGCGCCGCGGAGAGTCCCGAGATCCCGCCGCCGACGATCACCAGGTCGTACTCCTCGCCGGTGGAGCGCGGCGCCGCGGCGCCCTGCCAGAAGATCCCGTCGCGGACCGCGTGGAAGGGCTCGAAGGTGCCCGGGTACGATCCCCGGAGGCCGGTGAGTGCGGGCGGATAGCCGGCGCTCGTGGGCGCCGGCGCGGCGCAGCTCGAGAGCCAGGGCAGGGCCATGGCCCCGCCCACGCCGACGGCGATGCCGTTCAGGAAGTCGCGGCGGGTGATCGCCCGCCCCATGCCGAGATCGCGGTCGTTCGGAGTCATGGGCCACCTGTCGCAACGAGTCTGGTCTCGAGGTACTCGGGCCGGTCTCCGGGCAGCGCTCGTGGCCGATGACACCGGCATCCCAGCCGCAGAAAGTCGCCTCGGGTGGGTGGTCGAGCAACTCTCCCTCGTTGGGGCGCTGGAACCTGGGTTCGCCGCGGAGTCGCGGCCAACCAGCGCCCGACCGTGAGGAACGTGTAAGAACGGTTCGATCTGAAACTCAGGTCAAAGTGAGGTCGTCAGACCCAACGGTCGTCGAAGGCCACTGCCACCACCGCCAAGGAACCCGCCATGGACGGTTTCGTTCGGGACGTTCGCCACGCGCTCCGTCAACTGCGCCAATCACCGGGCTTCACGCTGGTGGCCGTCACCATCCTCGCGCTCGGCATCGGGGTCAACTCCGCGATCTTCGCGCTGGTGAACGCGGCGTTGCTCCGGCCCCAGCCGTACGCGGCGCCCGAGGAGCTGGTCAACATCTACGTCGGGGACTCGCGGGGCGAGGAGTTCGTCACCACCTCGCGGTCGGAGTATCGGGCCTTCGCCGAGCGCACCGAGCTCTTTCGGGGCACGACCGCGTTCGAGCCGCAGATCGCGAGTCGGGAGACCGACGACGGCGCCGCCGTGGCGTTCGTCGAGGCGGTATCCGCGAGCTACTGGGACGTGCTGGGCGTCAGCCCGATGCTCGGCCGTGGGTTCCTGCCGGAGGAGGAGGATGGCGGCGCCGTCGTGGCCGTGGTCGGGCATCAGGTCTGGCAGCACGAGCTCGGGGGCACGCCCGACGTCCTGGGGCGGACGGTCCGGCTCAACGGGTCGCCGGTCACCATCGTCGGGGTGGCGCCGCCCGAGTACCGCGGGGTGATCAACGCGCTCGCGACCCAGTACTGGCTGCCCTACGGCTCGGCCAACGCGATCGATCCGGCGGGCGCGCGGCGCAACGAGGAGCGGGGCGCGCGCGGCACCTTCGTGCGCGCGCGGCTCGCGCCGGGGGTCACCGCGGATCAGGCGCAGGCCGGCGTGGACCTGGTGATGCAGCGGCTGGAGCGGGAGTTTCCCGAGAGCAACGAAGGCCGGCGCGCGCTGGTGGTGCCGGCGGAGCGGGTCCGTTTCCATCCGTCGATCGACGGGGTGCTCTATCCGATCGCGGCCCTCCTGCTGGTGGTGGTGGGGCTGGTGCTGGCGATCGCCTGCAGCAACATCGCGGGTCTGCTGCTCGCCCGGGCCACCGCGCGCCAGCGGGAGGTTGCGGTCCGGCTGGCGATCGGCGCGGGACGCGGCCGGCTGATCCGTCAGCTGCTCACGGAGAGCGCGCTGATCGGCGGTCTCGGCGGTCTCGCGGGGCTCGCGATCGCCTGGGCGATCACGCGGGCGCTGGTGGCGTTCCAACCGCCGATCCCGGTGCCGGTGGCGGTCGATCTGAGCCTGGACGGTCGGGTGCTCGCCTTCACGGCGGCGCTCTCGCTCGTCACGGGCGTCCTGTTCGGTCTCGCCCCGGCGCTCCGGGCCACCCGCCCGGACCTGGTCCGCTCGCTCAAGTCGGAAGCAGCCCGGGTGGGCGGCGCGCGGCGGCGTCTCAGTCTCCGGAACCTGCTGGTCGTCGGTCAGGTGGCCGTCTCGGTGATCCTGCTCGCCGGGGCCGGTCTCTTCGTTCGAAGCCTGGGGAAAGCACAGTCCATCGAGCCCGGCTTCGAGACCGAGCGGATCGCGATCCTGACGGTGAGTCTCGAGCAGGGCGGCCGGACGCCGGAGGCCGATCGGGAGCTGCTCCGGAGCTATCTCGAGCGGGTTCGCGCTCTTCCCGGCGTGGAGCGAGCCGAGATCGCGGATCGGGTGCCGCTCGGCTTCACCGTCATGAGTCGCGGGATCGCGATCGAGGGCTACACCGCGCCGAACGGTGACGACGAGCTCGAAGTCGATGTCGCCGCGGTCGGGCCGGAATACTTCCGGACGTTGGGGATCCCGCTGGTGGCTGGCCGGGTGTTCGAGCCGGCGGACGACGCCAACGCGCCCAGGGTCGCGATCGTGAGCGAGGCGATGGCGCGGGCCTATTGGGGCCGGGTCGACGTCGTCGGCGAGCGGGTCCGAATGGGCGACCCGGTCGAGATCGTGGGCGTCGCGCGGGACACCAAGGTCCGGACCCTGGGCGAGCGGCCGCGGCCCTATCTCTACACCCCGGCCGGTCAGGAGCGTCCGGAGATCGTCTCCGTGATCGCGGCGACGCGGGGCGAGCCGGGGCCGGCGCTCGAGCTGATGCGGCGCGAGCTCCGCACCACCCTCGCGAACGTGCCGGTCTTCGACGCCAAGACGATGCCCCAGCAACTCGGCGTGGCGCTCTTCCTGCCGCGGATGGCCGCCGGCCTGTTGGGCGCCTTCGGGCTGCTCGGGCTCGGCCTCGCGGCGCTCGGCCTCTACGGCGTGATCGCCTTCGCGGTGGCGCAGCGCACCCGGGAGATCGGGATCCGGATGGCGCTCGGCGCGAAGGCGAGCGAGGTGGTTCGGGTGGTGGTACGGGAGAGCGTGGCTCTGGTGACCGTCGGGCTCGCGATCGGCCTCGTCATCGCGCTCGTCGCCACGAAGCCGCTCGGGGCGCTCTTGGTCGGGGTCGCGCCGAGCGATCCGATCACCCTGGCGGGCGTGGCCCTGGTGCTGGTCGTCGCCGCGGTGCTCGCGAGCCTGTTGCCCGCCCGGCGCGCGGCCATGGTGGACCCACTAGTGGCCCTGCGGCAGCAATAGGGAGCCGAGCTGAGCCCTGGGGCTCGCCGCCTGGGAGATCTGATGCCCAGGTGCAGCGCCGATGAGGATTGGCTCACACAGGGCCGCCGGTCACGCGTCAGTCACGCCGGGAAGTGATCTTGCCCTCGTCTTCCAACCGGGGTGCGCGATGACTGGAAAGGGTGTGGCTCTGGCGCTGGCGTCCTTGATGCTGGTGACGGCGGCACCAGCCAGCGCGCAGACCCGGGCCCGGACGGGCGCCGTTCTGGGCGGGGCGATCGGGGCCGCGGCAACGGGCGCCCTCGGCGCCTTGCTCGCGCAGGGCGTCTGCGATGCGGCCGACTGCTCGGGCGAGTGGATCGACGGTGCGGTCCCGGGCGCTGTGCTGGGAGGACTCGGTGGGGCAGCGCTGGGTGCGGCGCTGGGGGCGCTTCTTCCCGATCCGACCCCCGGCTTCCGAGAGCCCGGCCGGTTCCGGCTGGACGGCCTGGTGGAGGGATCGGCCAATCGAGCTGAGTGGAATTCGATCGACCAGGCCCTCTACGGTGGGCGAGTCCTGGTGGGGGCTCGGCGGGGAGGCTTCCTGATCGGGCCGTCGGTCGAGTGGCTGTCTGGCGGCGGATGGCGGCTGACCGACGTCGGCCTCGCGGCGCGATTGGACGCCGACCGCGGCCCGGTCCGTCCCTATCTCGAGCTGGGTGGCGGCTGGTTCGGATGGCGGCACCCGGCGGTTCTGGCGAGCTGCGATCCGGGCCAGCCGTGCAACTACACCGAGAGCACCCTCGAAGACGACTACCTCGGTGTCGCGGGCTCCGTCGGTGTCGCGGTCGGCGACCGAACCGGCACCTGGCGGGTGTTCGGGGCCCTTCGCTATCACTTCGCGCCCAGTCGGCCGGGCAGCGACCCGCTCTCGACCACCACCCGTCAACTCAGGCAGTTAGCGGTGGGAGGCGAGTTCAGCCTCGGGCGTCGGGTGGCCGGGCGGTGACGCCCCGCCGCCATCGGCGGCGTTCATCTCGAGCCATCGGTGCCGGCCTCGGGGTCGGCCCGCTTGGCGTCGACGTCGACGTCGGCTTCCCAGGCGCGGAGGAGGGGCATCAGCCGGTGGGCCACGTCCTGCCGCCGGGCGGCGAGATCGTCGCGCTCGGTCGGGTCCTTCCGGACGTCGAACACCATGACCGCGGTGCCGTCGATCAGGAGCTTCCAGTCCCCGCTCCGGACGGCGCGCTGACGGAAGCCGCCCGCGGTGGTCCGCCAGAAGAGCGTCCGCTCGGTCTCCGGCGCGCGTCCCTCCAGCACCGGTAGCAGGTTCACTCCGTCGAGCCGGGCGTCGCTCGGCACGCGGGTGCCGGTGGCGGCGAGCACCGTCGCGGTGAGATCCATGGTGATTCCTACCTGACTCGAGACCGTTCCCGCCGGAATCCGACCCGGCCAGCGGAGGATGGCCGGCACCCGGATGCCGCCTTCCCAGAGCGTCCACTTCCGGTGGAAAAACGGCGCGTTGCTGGAGAGCCACTCCCCACCGTTGTCGTTGGTGAAGATCACCAGGGTGTTGCCGGCCAGACCGAGCTCGTCGAGGGTGCCGAGGATCCGGCCGATGCCTTGATCCGCCCGCTCGATCATCGCGACATAATCCTCGCGAGTGCTGGTGGAGTCGTCGTACGGCATCAGGTGAGCGGCATTGCCCCGCGCGGTCGAGGGCTGGTCGGGCCGCTGGTAGGGCCAGTGGCCAGCGTTGTAGGCGATCTCGACGAAGAAGGGGCGGCTCGCGTTCCGCCGGATGAAGGAGACCGAGCGCTCGGTGATCAGGTCGGTCATGTACCCGCTGGCGGTGGTGGGTCGCTCGTTCTCGAAGAGGTCGGGGCGCCCGTTGCCGTCGGTGTGCCGATAGTAGTCGACGTAACCGCTCTTGAAGCCGAAGAAGTAGTCGAACCCGTGGGCATTCGGGCTCCGCTCCGGCAGGTAGCCGAGGTGCCACTTGCCGAGCAGCGCGGTGGCGTAGCCGTTGGTCTTGAGCAAGGCGGGGAGCGAGCGGCCGTTGGCCGGGAGCCCCTTCTCGGCGGAAGGCGAGCGGGCGTGGCCGAAGGCCTGCTCGATCGCCGCGCGCTGCTGGTAGCGGCCGGAAACCAGGGCGGCCCGGGTGGGGCTGCAGAGCGGGCCGTTGGCGTAGAAGGCGGTGAGCCGGACCCCGTCTCGGGCGAGGCCGTCGATGTTGGGGGTGGCGATGTCGGGTGAGCCGTAGCTCCCGATGTCCCCGTGGCCGACGTCGTCGGTGATGATCAGCACCACGTTGGGCTGGCCGGTGCGGGCCTGGGCGAGCGCGGGCGAGCGCGCGGCCGCCGCGAAGGCGAGGAGGACGACGGCGAGGGTCGATCGGGTCATGAGGCGCCTCGTGGTGGTCGTGGGGGGTCGGCCGCAATATCGTGGCTGGCGGGCGCGGCGTGAAGGTGCCGTGCTCGGGTTCTTACCTCGCGGTCGCCCCTCTTGCCAAGGCTCGCCGTCGATCTCCAGTTTCGGGGACACCGAATCCGGATCGCGATCGATGCGCCTGACGTGGCTCCTCCTCTTCTGGCTCCTGGCAAGCTGCGCCGCGGCGGGCGACGCGCCGGCCGGCCTCACCATCGTGAACGCGACCATCGTCGACGGCACCGGTGCCCCGGGCTACGGTGGAGCGCTCCGCCTGGTCGGCGACTCGATCGTGGCGGTGGGTCCCGAGGTGACGCCGGCGTCGGGAGACTCGGTGGTCGACGCCGGCGGGCTGGTGCTGGCGCCCGGATTCATCGACAGCCACAGCCATCACGTGAGCGGTCTCCCCGAGACGCCCGACGCGCTCGCCGTGGTGAGTCAGGGCGTCACCACCATCGTGGCCGGACAGGACGGCGGTCACCCGATGCCGCTCGCCGCGGCGATGGACTCGATCGCCCGGGTCGGCGCCGCGGTCAACGTCGCCTTCTACGCGGGTCACGGCAGCATCCGGCGGGCGGTGATGGGCGATGACTTCCGGCGCGCCGCGACATCGGCCGAGGTGGACTCGATGGCGGCCCTGCTGGAGCGGGAGCTCGGCGCCGGCGCGCTCGGGCTCTCGACGGGGCTCGAGTACGACCCGGGGATCTACTCCGAGCGCTCCGAGGTGCTCGCGCTCGCCAGGGTGGCCGCGGCCGCCGGCGGTCGCTACATCAGCCACGTCAGGAGCGAGGACCGCTGGTTCTGGGACGCGATCGACGAGATTCTCGCGATCGGACGGGAGGCCGGAATCCCGGTCCAGATCAGCCACGTCAAGCTGGCGATGGTGCCGCTCTGGGGTCAGGCCGACAGCCTGATCCGGGTGCTCGACCGGGCCCGCGCGGAGGGGATCGAGGTGACGGCGGACATCTATCCCTATCCGTACTGGCAATCGACCCTGACGGTGCTCTTTCCCAAGCGGGACTTCGACAATCGCGCCGAGGCGGAGAAGATCCTCCGCGAGCTGGCCAAGCCCGAAGGCCTCCTGATCGGCGACTTCGCGGCCAATCCAGAATATCGAGGCAAGACCGTTGCCGAGATCGCCCGGCTCCGGCGCGAGGATCCGGCGGCGACCCTGATGGGTCTGATTCGCGAGTCGCAGGCGTACGAGCGCCGGCTCGGCGGCGAGGCCGGTGTGGTCGAGAGCGTGGTGGCGACCAGCATGGCCGAGCCCGACATCGAGCGACTGATGGCCTGGGAGCACACCAACATCTGCTCCGACGGCGCGCTCGAGGGGGCCCACCCGCGCGGCTTCGGCGCCTTCCCGCGGGTGCTCGGCCGCTACGTGCGGGAGCGAGGCGTGCTCACCCTGGAGGACGCGGTCCGCAAGATGACGGGCGGCACCGCCGCCCATCTCGGGTTCGAGCGGCGTGGAACCCTCGCGCCCGGCAAGGCCGCGGATCTGGTGCTCTTCGACCCGGCGACGATCGGCGACCGCGCGACGCCGGCCGAGCCGCACCTGGTCTCGGTCGGCGTGAAGCGGGTCTGGGTCGCGGGGCGGGAGGTCTGGGACGGCGCGGCGACCACTGGGGCGCTGCCGGGTGCGGTCCTCCGGCGGAGCGAGCGCTAGCGCGGCGCACGGCTCATCCGCCGACCGGCTGCTCCGGGCGAGCGCCAGGGCGCCCGTCCTCGGTCATCCGCCGACCGGCTGCTCCGGGCGAGCGCCAGGGCGCCCGGCCTCGGTCATTCGCCGACCGGCCGCTCCGGCTCGCCGAATCGCCGCATCGCGCCCTCGCGCTCGGACTGGGTGCCGAAGATCTTCTCGCCGTCGTAACGCCCGTTCTCGATGAAGACCTCGGAGATGAAGCGTCCGGCCGTGAGGCTGCCCGCGAGATAGAGTCCCGGGACGTTGGTCTCGAGCGTGGTCGGGTCGTGGGTGGGCCGGCCGGTGTCCGGGGCGAGCTCCACGCCGAGCGAGCGGAGCAGGTCGAAGTCCGGGCGATAGCCGGTGAGCAGGAAGACCCGATCGGCGGGCAATTCGCTGGTCCGGCCCGCCGCGTCCCGGAGCGTCACCGTGCGCGGGCCGATCGCGTCGACCACCGTCTCCCACCGCGCGGCGATCTCGCCGGCCTTGACCCGGTTCAGAAAATCCGGCCGGAGCCAGTACTTCACGCTCGGCTTGAGCTCGGGGCGGCGGTGCACCAGCGTCACCCGGGCGCCGGCGCGAAAGGCGTTCAAGGCCAGCTCCACGGCGGAGTTCTTGCCGCCCACGATCACCACGTCGAGTCCGGCGAGCAGGTGCGGCTCGGCGGAGTAGTGGGAGACGTGGGGCCGCTCCTCGCCCGGGACGTTGAGCCGATTGGGGTGGTCGAAATAGCCGGTGGCGAGGATCAGCCGCTCGGACACGATGGTCTCGCGGGTCGGCTCGCTCAGGGTCCGCTCGATCTCGGAATGGAAGCCGTCGGCCGCCCGGGTGGCGCCCACGAAGCGTTGGTAGGTGCGGATCCGGAGCTCCTCGACGCGGGCCACGCCCCGGTAGTACATCAGCGCCTCTTCGCGGGTCGGCTTGGGGCCCCCGCAGACGATCGGATGGCGGCCGATCTCCAGCCGGTCTGGGGTGGTGAAGAAGCTCATGCCGGTCGGGTAGCGCACGATCGAGCTGGCGATCGGGCCGGCGTCGATCAGCAGGGGGTCGATTCCCCGGCGCCTGGCGGAGATCGCGGTGGCGAGGCCGATGGGGCCGGCGCCGACGATCAGGACGGATTCGCTGGTCGTGGTCATGGCGAGTGGAAGGTAGCGTGCTTTGTCCTGGCCCGGGGCGCGATTACCCTAGAGTGCCGACACGTCACCCCTCCGGACGCCATGATCACCATTTTCGCCGCCGTCGCCGTCGCTCTGGTCCCCTCGCAGGCGGGGGACACGGTCCGCTACGCGATCTCCTTCCCGAACGCGGTCCACCACGAGGCCAGAGTGGAGATGACCGTCTCGGGGCTCGGCCGCGACACGGCCGAGGTCTGGATGAGCCGCTCCTCGCCGGGCCGCTACGCGCTGCACGAGTTCGCCAAGAACGTCTACGACCTCCGGGTCACCTCGGGCGCGGGGAGGGAGCTGGAGCCCGTGGTCCGGGATCCCTATCGCTGGTTCGTGGGCGGCCACGACGGCACGATCGTGGTGCGCTACACCCTGTTCGCGGACCGGGCCGACGGGACCTATTCGGGCATCGACCTGACCCACGCGCATCTCAACATGCCGGCCACGTTCGTCTGGGCCCGCGGGGCCGAGCGTCGGCCGATCTCGGTGCGCTTCGAGGTTCCCGAAGCGAGCAACTGGCGAGCGGCGACGCAGCTGATCGAGACGCCGGATCCGTACACGTTCAAGGCACCGGACCTCCAGTACTTCATGGACAGCCCGACCGAGCTGAGCGCCTACGAGCTCCGCACCTGGACGGTGCCGGCCCCCCGCGGGCGGAGCTACACGATCCGGCTGGCGATCCACCATCTCGGCACCGACCAGGAGCTCGACCGTTACACGGAGATGGCCAAGAAGGTGGTGGCCGAGCAGATCGCGATCTACGGCGAGCCGGCGCCCTACGACCATGGCAGCTACACCTTCATTGCGGACTACCTCCCTTGGGTGAGCGGTGACGGGATGGAGCACCGCAACTCGACCATCCTCTCCAGCACGGGCGATCTCCGGCGGAACAGCATGGGGCTGCTCGGCACCCTGTCGCACGAGTTCTTCCACTCCTGGAACATCGAGCGGATCCGGCCGAGGTCGCTCGAGCCCTTCGACTTCACCCGGGCCAATCCGAGCGACCTGCTCTGGTTGGGCGAGGGCTTCACCAGCTACTACGACGACCTCACGATCCGCCGGGCGGGCCTGACCGACGACGCCACCTACGCCGGCGGTCTCGGCGGGCTGGTCAACGCGGTGATCCACTCGCCCGCGCGGCGCTATCGCAGTCCGCGGGGGATGAGCCTCTACGCCGCCTTCTCCGACGCAGCGACCTCGGTCGACCCGACCAACCAGGCCAACACCTTTCTTTCCTATTACACCTGGGGCGCGGGCGTCGGGCTCGGTCTCGACCTGACGATCCGCTCCCGATTCGCGGGCAAGTCACTCGACGGCTTCATGAAGACGATGTGGGAGCGCTTCGGGCGGAACGACCGTCCCTACGTGGTGGCCCGGCCCTACACGGTCGCGGACGCCGAGCGGACCCTCGGCGACTATCTCGGCGATCGGAGCTTTGCGAGCGATTTCTTCGCGCGCTACGTGCGCGGGCGCGACGTGGTGGACTACGAGTCGCTGCTCGAGCACGCGGGTTTCCTGCTTCGCCGGAGCAACCCCGACCAGGCGTTCCTCGGCCTGGTGCAGCTCCGCTTCGGGACCGACGGCGCGGAGGTGCTGAGCGCGACCCTGGAGGGATCACCGCTCTACGAGGCTGGCGTCGACCGCGGCGATCGGATCATCTCGATCGGCGGCCGCACGCTCCGGAGCGACGCCGACTGGCAGGCCATCAAGTCGGCTCAGCGTCCGGGCGCCGCGGTCGAGATCGTCTACGAGCAGCGCGGCACCCGGCGACGAGCGACGCTCCAGGTGGTGGACGACCCGCGGCTCGAGATCGTGCCGTTCGAGGCCGTCGGGCGCGCGGTGACCGGGCAGCACCGGGCGTTTCGCTCGCTCTGGCTCGGCTCCAAGGCGCGGCGATGATCCTCGCCACCTGGAACGTCAACTCGATCCGGGCCCGGCTCGCCCGGCTGCTCGCCTGGCTCGAGCGGACCGCGCCGGACGTGGCGTGTCTGCAGGAGCTCAAGGTGCCCGACGAGGAGTTTCCGGTCGAGGAGATTCGCGCGACGGGGTACCACGCGGTCTTCCACGGGCAGAAGACCTACAACGGCGTCGCCATTCTGAGCCGGAGCGAGCCGACCGAGCTGGCGATCGGCCTCCCGGGCGACACCGAGGACGTCGATTCGCAGGCCAGGCTGATCGCCGCGACCTGCGAGGGGGTGCGGGTGGTGTCGGCGTACTTTCCCAACGGTCAGACCGTGGGCAGCGAGAAGTGGGCCTACAAGCTCGGCTGGATGGAGCGGCTTCGCGAGCATCTCCCCACGCTGCTCGCGGACGGGGCGCCGCTCGCGCTCTGCGGCGATTTCAACGTGGCCCCCGAGGATCGCGACGTGGCGCGGCCGGACGAGTGGCGCAGCTCGGTCCTCTGCCACGAGGACGCCCGCAAGGCCCTCGCCGCGATCATGGGCGAGCGGCTGATCGACACCATCCGGCTCCATGAAGAGGGGCCGGGCCCGTACTCGTGGTGGGACTACCGGATGCTCGCGTTTCCCAAGGGCAACGGGCTTCGAATCGATCACATCGTGGTGACGCCGGATCTCGCCCAGCGGTGCACGCGCGCGTGGGTCGAGCGCAACGAGCGGAAGGGGAAGCTGCCCTCGGACCACGCTCCGGTCCTGGTCGAGCTCAGCTGACCCGAGCCGCCATTCGAAGAGAGAGAGGTCGAGATCATGTTTGCTCGCGGATGGCTCCTGGTCCTGCTGCTCGTTCCGACCCTGGCGGCCGCGCAGAAACGGCCCTTCGCCGAGGAGGATCTCGGGCGACTGGTTTCGATCGGCGACCCGGCGCCCTCGCCCGATGGGTCGCGGGTGCTCTACACCACCTCGCGGACCGACTACCAGGCCGTGCGGCGCGCCTCGGAGATCGTGGTCGCGGCGCTGCCGAGCGGTCGGGTGGAGCAGAGCTGGAGTGGCGGGAGCCCGGCATGGTCTCCCGACGGGAAGCAGGTGGCGTATCTCGCGCCCAAGGACGGCGAGCTGGGGATCTGGATTCGCGACCTCGGCGCGAAGAGCGATCGCTTCCTGGTGGCCACGCCGCAGACCGACGCGTGGCTCGGGCGCGGCTCGGCCAAGAATTTCGCCTGGTCGCCCGACGGGCGGTCCATCGCCTACGTCGCCACCACTCCGGCCGTCGAGCCGGCGAGCGACGTGATGGCCTTTTCCCGGATCATGTTCAAGACCCGGACCGGCTTCACCGACGGCCGCCGGACCCACGTCTGGCTGGTGCCGAGCGCGGGCGGCGAGGCCCGGCTGCTCACGCCGGGCGACTACGACGAGCACTCGGTGGCGTGGGCGCCGGACTCGCGCCGGATCGCCTTCGTGAGCGACCGCTCCGCCGATCCCGACAACAGCTTCTCGAACGACCTCTTCGTGCTCGACGTGGGCTCGGGCGCGCTCACCCAGCTGACCCGGACGGCGAGCGCGGAGTTCCTGCCCACCTGGTCGCCTGACGGCCGCTGGATCGCCTACGAGGGCTGGGTGCGGACCCAGAACACCAAGGACAGCCCAGCGGAGGACACCAAGGCCTACGTGATTCCGGCCGAGGGCGGTGCGCCCGAGCGGGTGGCGCCGGCGTTCGATCGGCGGGTCTCCCGGCTGGAGTGGCACCCCAGCAGTCGCTACCTCTACTTCGCCGCGGCCGACCAGGGGCGGAACGGCGTCTACCGCGCGACGATCGGGCAGCCGAACGCGGAGCCCGCCGTGATCGGCGAGGCGCAGGTCCAGGGCTACGGCGTGGACGGGCGGGGCCGTTATCTGGCGTTCGTGCGGAGCACGACCGACCGACCGGCAGAGCTCTTCGTGCGCGACCTCAACAGCGGGCGCGATCGGCAGCTCACCGACCTCCACGCCGAGCTGCTGGCGGAGGTCGACTTCCAGGATGCCGAGTCGTTCTGGGCCACCAGCGACGACGGCGTCCAGGTGCAGGGCTGGGTGATGAAACCGGCCGGGATGCGACCGGGCGCCACCTATCCGGCCATCCTCAACATCCACGGCGGCCCGCACGGAGCGTTCGGCTTCGGCTTCTCCGACCGGGTCCAGCGCCAGGCGGCGGCCGGCTACGCCGCCATCTACGTGAACCCACGCGGGTCGGTCGGCTACGGTCAGGCCTTTTCGGACGGCTCGCTGCTCAACTGGGGCGGCGGCGACTATCAGGATCTGATGGCGGCACTCGACCAGGCGCTGGCCGCGAATCCGTGGATCGACAGCACCCGACTGGGTGTGACGGGTGGGAGCTACGGCGGCTTCATGACCAACTGGGTGATCACCCAGACCGACCGCTTCAAGGCCGCCGTCTCGAGCGCCAGCGTGAGCAACCTGATCTCGTTCTACGGCACCTCGCTCTACACCGACCTGATCGAAGCGGAGTTCCGCGGGATGCCGTGGGACAACTACCCGCTGCTCTGGCAGTGGTCGCCGCTGGCGCACGTCGAGGGCGTGAAGACGCCGACGCTCTTTCTCCACGGCGAGCAGGATCACGACGTGCCGATCACCCAGGCGGAGGAGATGTACGTCGCGCTTCGCAAGCAGGGGGTCGAGGCCACGCTGGTGCGCTATCCGGGAGAGGGGCACGGCGTGCGGCGGCCCGATCACGTGCTCGACTACAACCGACGGATGATGGAGTGGTTCGATCGGTATCTGGCGCCGAGGACGGCCGCCACGCCGTGATCCGGCAGGGCCCGAGTCCGGCTAGCTGCCGGCGGGGCTCGAGCGGAACTCGATTTCGGCGCGGCGCTCGATGGCGCGAAGGAGCCCGGAGAAGACGTACCCGTGGAGGGGCCAGAGGCTGTACCAGTAGAGCAGCCCGAAGAGCCCGACGGGATCGAACAGGGCCGTTTGCCGAATCACCGAGCCGCCCGATGCCAGCGGCTCGACCTCGTACTGGAGCCACGCCCGGCCCGGCACCCGCATCTCCGCCGCCAGCCGAAGCAGACGATCGGGCTCGATGGCCTCGACCCGCCACCAGTCGAGGGTGTCGCCCGGTCGGAGCTGCTCGGGGTCCCGGCGGCCCCGGCGCAGACCGGCTCCGCCCACGAGCAGATCGAGCCAACCTCGGATCACCCAGAGCCAGCTCGCGTGGTACCAGCCGTTCCGCCCCCCGAGCCGGCGAATCGGGGCAAACGCGGCGCGGGCGGGCGCCGCGACGGTGATCTCCCGCGAGTCGACCAGGCGATTGCCGAACCGGGTGCCGCCCCATCCGGGGCGGGTGGCGGAGAGCGCGTCGTTCCATCGGGTCGCGGCGAATTCCTCGTCCTCGTTGGCGAGCGCCCGGGCGATGGCCTCGCCCATGCCGCGGGGCCGGACCGGGAAGTCCCGCAACGCGCGGTCGTCCAAGACCACGGTCGAGTTGCGGAGCCCGTCGATCAGCGCCCGCCCCACCCGCGCGTACACCGGCGTCACCAGCCCGAGCCAGAGCGAGGAGAGGCCCGGCGTCAGAATCGGCACGGGAACGATCGCGCGGCGAAGCCCCCGCTGCCGGGCGTACTCGCGCATCAGGTCGCCGTAGGAGATCACGTCCCGGCCGCCGATCTCGTAGATCCGGCTCTCGTCGGCTTCGAGGTCGAGGGCGGCGAGCAGGTAGTCGATCACGTCCTCGATCGCGATCGGCTGGGTCGGGGTGCGGACCCAGCGGGGCGTGGTCATCAGCGGGAGGCGATCCACCAGCGACCTGATCAGCTCGAAGGAAGTGCTGCCGGACCCGATCACGATCCCGCTCCGGAGCTCGATGACCGGAACGCTGCCGGATCGGAGGCCCTCGCCGGTTTCCTGTCGGCTGGCGAGGTGGGGCGAGAGGTTGGGACCGTGGCCGAGCCCGCCGAGGTAGATGATCCGGCGAACGCCGGCGCCGCCGGCCGCGTCGGCGAAGTTCCGCGCGGCGGTCCGATCCTGCTCCGCGAAGCCGCCGGGCTGGCTCATCGAGTGGATCAGGTAGTAGGCGACGTCGACCCCGGCGAAGGCGCCGGGCAGTGAGTCCCGGTCGGACACGTCGCCCCCGACAACCTCCGTTCCGGGCGCCACTCTCGCGCGGAGATATTCCGGTCTCCGCGCGAGACAACGGATCGACTCGCCACGCCGCTCCAGGGCCGCGAGCAGGCGCCCGCCGACGTAGCCCGTCGCGCCGGTGACGAGGATCGAGCGCCCCGATCTGCTCTCCGTCTTCATCCTCGCCTCGAGAGGTACCGCGGCCACGTCGAAGCCGTCCCGGGGTGGCGGTGCCGGCGCTGGCCCGTTTCGCCGAGCACGAAGGGACCCGATCGGGCTCCCCCTCATGATAGTCGGACTTGCCGCCCTGAGTCGCGGCTGGCACCTTGAGACGGGTCCGTCTCGAAGGCCGACCGGAAAATGAATCCTCGCCTCGCCGTTGGGCTACCAGGGCTGATCGGCCTCGGCTGGCTCTGCCCGGCCTTGGTGGTTGCCCAGGTCAGAGTGAGCGGCACGGTGCGAGATCCGGCGGGAGGGGTGATGCCGGCGGTCGAGGTCCGAGCCCCAGGCGCGGCCGATTCCGCGCTCACTGGCGACGACGGGCGCTTCGCGCTCACGCTTCCGCTCGGCACCCACGAGCTGGTCTTTCGCAAGATCGGCTTCCGGGTGGCGCGGGTTCAGGTCGAGCTGTTCGAGATCCGGGAGACCTCGCTCGAGGTGATCCTGACGGCGGACCCGCAGCGGCTCCCCGACGTGGTGGCGGAGGCCGAGGCCCCGGCGGATCCCACCGGGTTCTCCGAGCGCCGGCAGGCGATCGGCGGTGCGACCTTTCTCGACGAGGCGCTGCTCCGCCGGTCCGAGCACCGGAAGCTCTCGGACCTGATCAGGGCGAGGTCGCCGGGGATCCGAATGGTGCGACGCAACGGTCGCACCTTGGCCATGAGCCGGCGCAGCAGCAGCGAGTGCCCCATGGCGATCTGGCTCGACGGCACCCGGCTCTACGCTCCGACGGCCGTGGTGACGAGTCCGTTCCTTCGGAAGTCGCCCGAGCAGGCGGGCGCCAATCAGATTCCGGACCTCGACCATTGGGGCGTGATCGAGCTCAAGGCCGTCGAGGTCTATTCCGTAGCCCAGACGCCGTCCCGCTTCCAATCGACGGGCTCGGGCTGCGGCACGATTCTCCTCTGGACCCGCGATCGCTGACGCCTTCCCGACCGGTTCCTCAAGATCGGTCTCGGCATGGTCGATACTCCAGGCCATGGATTCCGCCTTCGACTTCGATTTCATCGCCATCGGCAGCGGCCCCGCGGGGCAGCGGGCCGCGGTGCAGGCAGCCAAGGCCGGCCGCCGGGCCGCGATCGTCGAGCGCCGGGTGGCCCTCGGCGGCTCCTGTCTCGAGACCGGCACGATTCCCAGCAAGACCTTCCGGGAAGCCGTCCTCCACTTCACGGCGCTCCGGGACCATCCGGAGCGGCGCCAGTTCGCCCGGATCGAGTACCGCCCCACCGCCGGCCAGCTGCTCGACCGGGTCGGCGAGGTGATGCGGCTCGAGTGCAACGTGATCGAGGATCAGCTCCGCCGGAACGACGTCACCATCCTGCGCGGCTCGGCAACCTTCAAGGATCCCCACACCCTGACCATCGAAGGTCCGGACGGCCGCCGCGACGTGACCGCGGAGACCTTCCTGGTGGCGGTCGGCACCCGGCCGTCGGAGCCGCCGGACGTGCCGGCCGACGGCCAGACGGTGCTGCTCTCCGACGACGTCGCCAGGATGACCCGGATCCCCAAGAGCATGGTGGTGGTCGGCGCCGGGGTGATCGGGATCGAGTACGCGTCGATGTTCGCGGCGGTGGGCGTCGAGGTCACGGTGATCGACCGGCGCGAGCGTCCGCTCGAGTTCCTCGACCACGAGGTGGTGGACGAGCTGATCCACATGATGCGGCGCAAGAAGGTCACCTTCCGGCCCTGCGAGGGCGTGGCCGGGCTCGAGGTGCTCGACGGCGATCCCCGGCGGGTGGCCGTGACGCTCGAGTCGGGCAAGCGGATCGTGTCGGAGATGGTGCTCTTCTCGGTCGGCCGGGTCGGGGCGACCGATCGACTCGGCCTCGACAAGCTGGGGCTCGCGGCGGACGACCGCGGGCGGCTCGTGGTGAACGACGCCTTCCAGACCTCGGTGCCGCACGTCTTCGCCGCCGGCGACGTGATCGGCTACCCGAGCCTCGCGGCCACCTCGAGCGAGCAGGGACGTCTGGCCGCCTGTCACGCCCTCGGACTCGCGGCCCACCCGATGGCCGCGCACTTCCCGATCGGGATCTACGCGATTCCGGAGATCTCGATGGTCGGCGAGCCCGAGCACGTGCTGACCGAGCGGAGGGAGCCCTACGAAGTGGGGATCGCGCGGTATCGGGAGATCGCCCGCGGGCAGATCCTCGGCGACGAGGACGGTCTCCTCAAGCTGCTCTTCTCCCGGAAGGACGGCCGGCTGCTCGGGGTCCACATCATCGGCACCGGCGCCACCGAGCTGCTCCACATCGGCCAGACGGTGATCGGCCTGGGCGGCGGGCTCGACTACTTCCTCCGCACGGTGTTCAACTACCCGACCCTCGCGGAGTGCTACAAGGTCGCGGCCCTCAACGCGGCCAACAAGCTGGCTGCGTAGGCGTCGGCTGGCAGCGGTCGGCGGTTCGCGGTTGCTGCGCGGCCTTTCATGTGGTGGCTCCTTTACCTAATCTTCATCTTCCATCGCCCGCCCTCCACGACGAGGCCGCCGGGCGATTGCCTCGCCGAACTCTGCTCGGAGTCGGAGGCCGAGATGACCGATCGCGCTGGCTTTCGGATCGTCGACGGGCCGCTTCGCGGCCTGATTGTCATCGTGCCGCGGACCGCGGTCGGCAAGCCGATTCGGCTCTCCGATCTTGGCCACCGGCATCTGACCTCCGCGCACCGTGGGCATTATCTGCCGATTCTCGAGACCGGCGACGGGATCGACGGCAGAGTGCTTCGGTGGGTCGGCCCGCCCGACCGCCCGTCCAGGGACGGAGCCGAGTGGCCGACCTGGTTCGATTCAGCCGAGTGAGGTGAGGACCCGGGCGATCCGCTCGAGCGCGGGACCGACCGTGTCGGGGCCGACGCCCAGCGTGATCCGGAGATGGCCTTCGGCGCCGAGATACGCACCCGGCGCGACCAGCACCGAGGCGTGTTCGCGGATCGCGGTGGCCACGGCCACCGAGTCGAGCGGGAGCCGGTAGCGGGCGAAGGCGATCGAGGTCGCCGCCGAGGGCTCGACCGTGGCCAGCTCGGGGTGGGCTCGAAGCCAGTGGTCGAGCAGGGCCCACCCTTCGGCCGAGAGTCGGCGCTGGCGCGCGAGGAGCGTCGAGCGCACCGGCTCGGCGAGCGCCACTTCGGCCAGCTTCATCGAGGGCGCCGCCGCGGCGATGACGGCGTATTCGTGGCGCCGCCAGAGCGGCCCCACCAACGAGGCCGGCGCCACCAGCCAACCGATCCGGAGGCCTGGCAGCCCGTAGGCCTTGGAGAGGCTGTTGACCACCACCACCCGCTCGTACGCGTCCCAGAAGGACGGCGTCTCGGGGCGATCGTCCCGCTCGGAGCCCGCGTAGACCTCGTCTGCCAGGATCCAGGCGCCGCGTTTCGCGGCCAGCTGCACGATCCGGCTCCGCTCCTCCCGGGTCAGGATCGTTCCCGTCGGGTTGTTGGGATTGACCACGTAGATCAGCTTGGTCCGCCCGTCGAGCTCCCGCTCCAGTCGGTCGAGATCGGCCCGCCAGCCGCGCTCGGCCGAGAGCCGCAGCGCCGAGACTGTGGCCCCCGCCTGGGTGGCGAGGCCGTGCACCTGCCGATACCCCGGCTCGGTGACGAAGACGTGATCGCCCGGCTCGATCAGCGTCTGACAGGCGATCTGGTTGGCCTCGGCCCCACCGACGGTCACCAGCACGTTGGCCGGTGCCGCGTTGCGGTAGAGCCCGGCGATCAGGTGGCGGAGGGCGTCGGTGCCGTTGACCTGGGGGTAGCCGAGGGTCAGATCCCGGAGCGCGGCCCATTGGGCTTCGCTCATCACGTCGGCGAGCGACGCGCCCCGCACCGAGCTGTCCGCGAGATTGTATTCGACGGTATGTTCCCAGTCCGACTGCCAGCGCTCCAGCTCGAAGACGGGAAAGGTCATGGGAGTACGCACCGGATGCTGAAGGTGATCGAGCACGGACCGATCGACGAGCTGCGGATGACCTCGGCGATCGGCCGGCTCCTCGGTACCAAGGTAAGCGCCTTCGTGCACCGTGGCTTCCTGATCGACACGGGTTTCCCGCGGGCCTCCCGAGCGCTCGGTCGCTATCTCGATCGCCACCCGGTCCGGGGCGTCCTGGTCACCCATTGGCACGAGGACCATTCGGGCAATGTGCCGATGCTCGTCTCCCGCGGCCTGCCGCTCGCGATCTCGGACGAGACCGTCGCCCTGATGCCCAAGACGCTGCGACTGGCGCGGTATCGCCGGCTGGTCTGGGGCGAAGCTCCGCCCCTCACCGACCGTCCCACTCCGCTGGAGCATCCGTTCGAGCTGATCGCCACGCCGGGCCACAGTCCGGATCACCTCGCGGTCTGGGATCCGGAGCAGCGGGTGGTGTTCCTGGGCGACCTTTTCCTCGGCGTGAAGGCTTGCGTGGTCCATCGAGGCGAGGATCCCTACGCCATCCTCAACAGCGTCGAGCGGGTGATCGCGCTCGATCCGGAGCGGGCCTTCTGCGCCCATCGCGGCGAGCTCCAGAAGCCCGCGGAGGTCCTGGCCCGGAAGGCGGCCTGGCTCGACTGGGCGATTCGCGAGGTCGAGCGCCTGTCCGACGAGGACTGGCCCGACCGGTCGATCGCCTTTCAGACCCTGGGCGCCGAGCCGATGATGAGCCGGGTCTCGAGCGGCGAGATGGCGAAGCGCTACTTCGTGGAGTCGGTCGCCCTTTCTCTTCGCGCCGCCGATCAGCGTGCCTTGAGCCAGTAGCTCATCTTGAGCGCGAAAAAGTTGTCGCCTCGGGCGCGGAACGCGTCCCAGAGGGAGCGGGCGCCGATCTCGTGCTCGCCGAAGACGTCTTCGCTCCGGTCCTGCTGCCAGATCGCGAACAGGGTGCTGCCCGGGAGCCATTCCCAGCGGAGCACGAGGTTGGAGCGGAACGAGAGGAAACGGAAGTCGGGCGCGGCGATGCTGAAGCTCTGGTCGCCATCGGTGACGGTATAAACCCCGTCGGCTTCGGTGATCGTGGTGCCGGCGGCGACGCCGAAGGTGCGGAGATCGCTGGTGCGCGCCGCGGCCAGCTCGCCCAAGTCGTAGAAGCGGCCGCTCGAGGCGAACGGCTCGGCGTAGGCCTGGATCGTCAGGTTGGGGGTGAAGGCGTAGTTGAGCCGGAACTGGGTGGAGATCGTGCGCTGGTCGACGAAGGCGAAGAGGTAGCGCGAGCCGAACGTGGCCGCGCTGCCGCCGGCGGCCCGTCCGACGAACTGCCGCGCGGTGGTGCTCCGGACGTACGCGGGCGCGAGCGACGCCTCCCACCGGGCGCTCGGGCGGGTGGTGACGCCGGCGCTGAGCGCGAGTCGGGAGCCGCCGAGCCGATCGTCGAGGTACGACCCCAGCAGGGACCAAGTTGTCCGGGCCGACTGGTTGCCGCTCAGCGAGCCGACCAGCTGCCAGCTCTCGGGCGTGGCCATGTACGGGCCGCCCCGGGTGAGGGTGTTGCTCAGCGCCGCGCGCGAGTACTGGGCCCGGACGCTCGCCGTCCAGTAGTTGCGGAAGATGGCCGTGGTGCTGTGCGTAAGGCGCATCGCCTGGCGCTCGCCCCCGAAGTCCCACTGCCCGACCACGGTGTGGCCCACCCGTAGATAGCGAAAGACCCGGTTCGGCTTGGTGTCCTGGAGCTGGAGGTCGGCGTTGAAGTCGACCACGTCGGCCCGGCCCAGCTGACCGATGTCGTTGATCTCGAAGCCTGGCGACTTGACGCCGACCTGGATGCCCCAGAGGGTCAGCTTGCCGGCGTTCTTGTCGGCCCGGACCGAGGCCGTGTAGCCGCCGAGCGAGGTGCGGAGCGGGTCGTAGTCGAGATAGTCGGCGTCGGGGCGCTGGAAATAGTGGGCGCTGGTGCGCTGGACCCGGTCGATCGCCTCGGCGTCGCCGCTCACCCGGCTCCACCCGGCCCACCCGGTGAGCTCGTACTTGCCCTGCTCGAATCGGAGCCGCCAGTCCACGCCGCCGGTCAGCGCGTCGCGGGCGAGGAGCCGGTCGAGCCCGCCGGGATCGGCCACGCCGCGGTGGACGGAGGTGAAGACCATGCCCACCGTGGACTGCTGGCTCCCGATCTCCTGCTGCAGGCGGAGCACGCCGTAGCCGGTGGTCGGCTCGACCGGGAGCCGGGTGGTGACGCCGCTCAGCGAGTCGTAACCGCGCCCGTGCTCGCGCGCGGTGACCGCGGCGAGCAGGCCCACGGAGAGGCGCGACGGCAACCGGCCGGTGACCTTACCGGCGCCCAGGATGGTGGTGTTGCGCGGCGCGTCGACGTAGTCACCGTCGACGCCGGCGTGCGGCGGCGCGCCGATCCGGCGGGTGTAGAAGTAGGTCGGGCGACCCAGGAAGCTCTGGGCCCGCCCGGTCAGGATCTCGTTGCCCTCGATGAAGAAGGGGCGCTTCTCCTCGAAGACGGTCTCGAAGGCGGTCAGGTTGACCTCGGCCGGGTCGGCTTCGACCTGCCCGAAGTCCGGATTGACGGTTGCGTCGAGGGTCAGGTTGCCGAGCCCGACCTTGAGGTCGGCGCCCGCCCGGCCGGCGAAGGAGCGATCGAAGGGATCGCGGGGGTCGCGATCGCCCTCCGCGGTGAGCTCGCCGGCCACGAAGGGGACGACCTCGACTCCGCGGCTGGTCTCGATGTCCGCGATCCCGTCGAGCTCGCCGAAGAAGGAGCTCCAGCCGGACTGGTCCTGCGCCCGGGGGATCAGGATCCAGTAGAGATCCATGTTGCGATCGGGGATCAGCCGCTGGATCTGGAGCCCCCAGCGCTGGTTCTTCGCGCCGAAGCGGAGCTGCGAGAAGGGGATTCGCAGCTCGGCCGTCCAGCCGAGGCTGTCGACTCGCGCCTTGGCGTGCCAGATCGGGTCGTATTCGTACTGGCGATCGGACTGCGAGTCCTGGCCGTGGTAGTAGTCGCCGCGGACCCCGCCGGAGGAGATCGAGAAGCTATAGGCCGTCCGCCGGTCGAAGTAGGTGTCGAAGGAGACCACCAGCTGCTCGGCGTTGCTGCCGGCGTCCCGTCGGGTGACGGGCACCGGAATGTTCTCCGGGTCGGGCCGGCGGAGGCGGGCGCCGAGATAGACGGCGTCGTCGTCGTAGAGGATCCGGATCTCGGTGCGGACCTTGGGCTCGGCTCCCTCGTCCGGGAGCTTCTCGACGAAGTCGTCGATCGGGGTCGCGGTGCGCCAGGCTTGGTCGTCGAGGGCTCCGTCGATCCTGGGCGCCGGTCCGGCGATCCGGGCCGCGCGGGCCGCCTTGCCGGCCCGTTGGGCGGCGGCGGGTGCGGCGACGGACAGCAAGATCGTTCCAAGGACGAACGCGGCGGCGAGCGCTCGGGAAGCGCGGCGTGGTACGGTGTGATCGATGGTCATTGGATAGGTACAGGAGAAGGCCGCGTCAGGTTTCACGAGATCGCGATTGACATCCGGCTCGGCGCGGCGCACGCTTGGTGACACCGCAATTCCAATCGACGAGAGGGAACCACCATGGCAGCCTTGCGGCCCGGTATCGTAGTGGCGGCGATCGCGCTGGGCGGAGCGCTTGGCCCGCCGGCGCCGGCTTCCGCTCAGGGCGCGGTCCAGGTGCCCCCCATCGAGGCGCACACCCTGCTCTCGAAACAGGTGGGTGACTCGTTCCGGATCCAGGTGCTCCTCCCGCCGATGCTGCCCGGTGAGCGGACCCGGTTTCCGGTGCTCTACATGACCGACATCAACGGCGAGTTCATGGCCGCCGAGGCGCTCAGAATGATGATGCTCGGTGACGTGCCGCGGTTCATCGCCGTGGGGATCGGCTATCCGGGCGTCACCTCGCTGATGCAGACCCTCGAGATCCGGGCGCGCGACCTGACCCCGTCCGTCGACACCGGGGCGGCGGGCGGCGGCATCGGCGTGCCGATCGCGGGCGCCCTCGCGCCGGGTCGGACGAGTGGTGGCGCGCCGCAGTTCCTCGAATTCATCCGACAAGAGCTGATCCCTTTCATCGACGCGCGCTATCCGACCGATCCCGGCGACCGCGGCTACTGGGGCGACTCGCTCGGCGGGCTGTTCGGCTGCTACATCCTCTTCACGAAGCCGGAGACGTTCGGGCGTTACATCATCGGCAGCCCGTCGCTCTGGTGGGGGAACGAGGCCATGCTCGAGGTGGCCAAGCGGTTCACCGAGACCCGCCACGATCTGCGGGCCCGGGTCTTCCTCGGTGTCGGGAGCCTCGAGGAATCCGATCCGGCCGGGGCGCCCTTCCGGATGGTCACCAACGTCCACCGGCTCGAGCGGCTGCTTCGGGAGCGCGGGTATCCCGGACTCACGCTCTCGACCTACCTGTTTCCCGACGAGAGCCACACCACGGTGGCGATGATGAATCTGATCAAGGGGCTGGTGGCCGTCTACGGGCCGCCGCAGGAGTCGTTCATGGCGACCGCCGCCGCACGGCTCGCCAAGCCCACCGAGCGCGAATGACGACGCCCCAGCGCGCGCCGCAGCCCTGCCGGTAGCCTGCAGTCCGAGCCGCCGCGTGGGCGTGGAGACCCTGTTCGACCCTGCGACCTATGAGGTCGGCGTTCCGTTCGGGATGCTGGCCGGGCTGCGACGGGAGCGGCCCGTACTCTGGGTCGAGGAGCCGGCGTCGCCCGGGTGGTCGGGCGGCTCGGGCTTCTGGCTGGTGCTGCGGCACGCCGACGTCCAGACGGTGCTGAGCCGCCCGCAGCTCTTCTCCTCCTGGCTGGGCGGGACCCAGACCCGCGACCCGGCGACGCCCGAGGCGCTCACCTTCGTCAGGCGGATGATGCTCAACATGGACCCACCGGATCACTCGAGACTCCGGGGGCTGCTCACCCGTTCGTTCACGCCGCGGGCCGTGGCGCAGCTCGAGGATCGGATCCGGGCCCACGCCCGCTCGATCGTGGCGCGCGTCGTCGGGAAGGCGCGATCCGGCCGGGTCGACTTCGCGAAGGACGTCGCCGCCGACCTCCCCCTGCTCACGCTCGCCGAGATCCTTGGCGTCCCGGTGGAGGATCGGATGCTGCTCTTCGACTGGTCCAACCGGGTGATCGGCTTCCAGGATCCCGACTATGCCTCCTCGGCCGAGTTCGACCTCTCGGCCGGGACGGACCTCGCCCGCCAAGCACTCCGCCATCGCCCGGCGCCGGGACCGGACGGCGCGCTGCCCGATCCTCGCACCCGCGAAGGCATGCTGGACCTCTACGTCTATGCCCACCTCCTCGCCCAAGAGAAGCGCCGGCATCCCGGTGACGACGTGATGTCGATCCTGCTCGCGCAGGTCGACGCCGACGGTGGCCGGGTGTCGATCGAGGAATTCGAGAACCTGTTCTGGCTCTTCGCGGTGGCCGGCAACGAGACCCTCCGCAACGGGCTGCCGGGCGCCTGCATCGGTCTGCTCGAGCATCCCGGGATCCAGGAGGAGCTCCGCTCGGACCCGTCGCTTCTGCCGGGCGCGATCGAAGAGCTGCTCCGCTGGTGGACGCCGGTGATGACCTTCCGCCGAACCGCCGCCGCCGACACCACCCTCGGCGGGGTCACGATCCGCGCCGGGCAGAAGGTGGTGGTCTCCTTCATCTCGGCGAATCGAGACGAGCAGGTCTTCACCGAGGCGGACCGGATCGACGTCCGACGACAACCCAACCCGCATCTCGCGTTCGGGCACGGGCCGCACTTCTGTCTCGGCGCCCAACTGGCTCGGGTGCAGATGCGGGCCCTGTTCGCGGAAGTGCTGGCCACGATGGGGCGGCTCGAGCCCGACGGCCCGCCGGCGCTCTTGCGCTCGAGCTTTCAACGAGGAGTCAAGCGGCTGCCGATCAGATGGTCACGGGTGGAGGGAAACTCATGAGCGAAACGGTCAGCGTGCGTCGGGGTGGCGACGGCGCACCGGTGCTGGTGCTGATCCACGGCCTGGGCGCGGTCGGCGAGGTCTGGAACGGGCTGCTCGCGCTCGTGGCCGAGCGCTGGCCGGGGCGCTGGGTGGTGCCGGACCTTCCGGGTCACGGCGGCTCCGCGCCGCTCGAGCGTTACTCCTTCGAGGCGATGGCGACCAGTGTGGCGCGCGCGGTGCCGAAGCACGAGCCGCTCGTCCTCTTGGGCCACTCGCTCGGGGGTGTGATCGCGCTCACCCTCGCGAGCGGGCGATTCGCCGTCTCGGCGTCGGCCGCGATCGGGCTCGGCATCAAGGTCACCTGGTCCGACGAGGATCTGGCCAAGGTGCGCGCCCTCGCCGGGCGGGCCAACCCCGTCTATCCCCGCCGGCGCGAAGCCGCAGAGCGCTATCTCAAGGTGGCTGGCCTGATCGGCCTGCTCGAGCCCGAGTTGGTTGGCGACTCGGCCGTGCGCGAGCGGGAGGGCGGCTGGTCGACCGCGTTCGATCCCGGGGCGTTCGGGGTCGGCGCTCCCGACATGCCGGCGCTGCTCTCGGCCGCGCGTGCCCCGGTGACCCTCGCGGCCGGCGAGCGAGACCCGATGAGCCGGCTCGATGAACTGGCGCGGCTGGTGCCCGAGCCGGTCATCCTGCCGGGTCTCGGTCACAACGCCCACGTCGAGGATCCGGCCGCGATCTGGTCGCTGGTCGAGCGGGCGATCGCCTGAGGGGCCGGCGGGTTGGGCCCGCCGAGCGTATCTTCTTGATTCCCACGCCCATCACCAGCCGGAGGAGTCCCATGGCTCGCTTTTCCGCTCGGGCGCTAGGCGCCCTCGTCCTGGTCACCCTCGCCGTCGGGGTCGACTCAGGCGTGGCCCAGCGGACCAACAAGCCGGTTCTCCACGGCCGCCACTGGGTCGCGATCACGGGTAAGCCGCTCGGCGCCACGGCGGGCGCCCGGATCTTCAGCCAGGGCGGCAACGCGGTCGACGCCGCGATGGCGATGCTCGGCGCCGTCGCCACGATGTGGGACGTGCTGAGCTGGGGCGGCGAGACCCAGGCGCTGATCTACCATCCGGGCCTCAAGAAGGTCATCGGGATCAACGCGCTGGGGGTCGCGCCGACCGGCGCGACGGCGGAATACTACAAGTCGAAAGGGATGGACTATCCCCCCGAGTTCGGCCCGCTCGCGGCCGTGACGCCAGGCACGCCCGGCGGCCTGATGACGATCCTGGCGGAATACGGCAGCATGAGCCTCGCCCAGGTGCTGGCCCCCGCGATCGAGCTGGCCGACGGCTATCCGATCGAGGCCCAGACCGCGAACTCCATCGAGCGGATGAAGGGCGAGATCAAGAAGTGGCCCTACTCGAAGGCCCTCTTTCTGACTCACCCCGGGGCCGAGCGGGAGGCCCCGGAGGCCGGGGAGATCTTCAAGCAGCCCGACCTCGCCGCGACGCTCCGCAAGCTGGTCGAGGCCGAGGCGAAGGCGCTCGCGTCGGGCAAGAGCCGCAAGGAGGCGATCTACGCCGCCTACGACCGCTTCTACAAGGGCGACATCGCCGCGGAGATCGCGCGGAGCACCCAGGAGCAGGGCGGGCTGATCACCAGGCAGGACCTGGCCAACTGGTCGGTCAAGATCGAGGAGCCGCTCTCCACCAGCTATCGGGGAATCGAGGTCTTCAAGCTCCGCGAGTGGCAGCAGGGACCGGCGCTGCTCCAGGCGCTCAACATCCTGGAGAATGCCGATCTCAAGAGCATGGGCTACAACAGCGGCCGCTACATCCACGCGGTCTATCAGGCGATGAGCCTGGCCTTCGCCGACCGCGATTTCTACTACGGCGACCCGGCGTACCCACCGGAGGAGCCGATCCGGGGCCTGTTGTCGAAGGCCTACGCCAAGCAGCGCTACGAGCAGATCGACTGGGACAAGAACGACCCCAACGTCAAGCCGGGCGATCCCTATCCCTTCCAGAACGGCAGCAACCCGTTCCTCGACTACCTCCGCGCCTGGCCGCCCAAGCGCCCGGCCAAGCCGACCACCACCACGGATGGCCAGGCTCTGGGCTCGGCGCTCTCGTTCGACGAGACCTTCCGGATGGGCACCACCTCGGTCCAGGCGGCCGACGAGAACGGCTGGGTGGTCTCGATCACGCCCTCGGGCGGCTGGGTGCCGGCGGTGATCGCCGGCAAGACGGGAGTGGGCCTGAGCCAGCGCGCCCAGAGCTTCGTGCTGGACCCGGCGTGGGGCCCCTACAACGTGATCGAGCCGGGCAAGCGTCCGCGGGTGACACTGACGCCCTCGATCGCGCTCAAGGACGGGAAGCCGTTCCTCTCCTTCGCGGTCCAGGGCGGCGACACCCAGGATCAGAACCTGCTCCAGTTCTTCCTGAACATGGTCGAGTTCGAGATGAACGTGCAGGAGGCCGTCGAGGCGGCCAATATCACCAGCTACCAGATGATGAGCTCCTTTGGCGAGCACGAGTCCCGGCCCGGCCGGCTCACCCTTCGCGACGACGTGCCCGACTGGATCCGGAACGAGCTCCGGAAGAAGGGCTACTCGCTCGACTTCGCGCGGAGCACCTCGGGGCCGATCAACGCCATCTTCTTCGATTGGGTCCGGGGCAGCTTCTGGGGCGGCTCGAGCGACAACGGCGAGGACTACGGGATCGCGTGGTGAGCTCGAAGGCCAGTCCGGGTCGGTCAGAGCCTCCGCCCCGAACCCCGCGAATGGCGGGCGATCCGGAGGCCTCCGCCTGGCGCCGCGGGGCCCGGGTTGACCTCCCGGCGGAAACGGGCCACAGTCCTTAGGAGAGCCCGACGGTTGGCGTCGGGCCGGGGAGTCGACGGAGAGGTCCCGATGATCCGAATCACTCCGCGTGCTGCCGGTTGCCTGGCGGTGGCGCTCGGTGTGTTCGTCGCAGGCTGTCGGACGCCGGAGGAGCAGCACTCGTTGGGACGTCTGGTCGAGGTCACCAGGCGCGACATCGTGGTGAGCGCCGTGGCCGCGGGCGTGATCGAGCCGATCACCACCGTCGAGGTCAAGTCGAAGGCCTCGGGCGAGATCATCGAGGTCGAGGTCGAAGAGGGCGACCCGGTCCGCCAGGGCGACCTGCTGGTCCGGGTCGATCCGCGGATTCCGAGCAACGCGGTGGTGCAGGCCGAGGCCGACTCGGTGGTGGCGCGCGCGGAGCTCGACAACGCCGAAGCCCAGCTGGAGCGTTCCGCCGCCCTGCGGGAGTCGCAGGCCATCACGGAGCTCGAGTTCGAGCAGGCCAGGCTCAACCGGGCCACCGCCTACGCGGCGCTGGTTCGGGCCCGCCGCGCGCTCGAGGACGCCAAGATCGCCTACGAGGATACCGAGGTCCGCGCCCCGTCCGATGGAGTGATTCTCGGCCGGAGCGTCGAGGTCGGCTCGGTGATCGCCTCGGCGAGCCGTGACGTCGGCGGCGGCGCCGTGCTGCTCCGGATGGCCACGCTCGACACCGTGCAGATCCGCGCGCTGGTGGACGAGACCGACATCGGCATGGTCGAGCCCGGCCTCCCGGTGACGATCCAGGTGGCCGCCTTTCCCAATCGGCCCTTTCGGGGCGAGGTGCTCCGGGTCGGGGCCGAGGCCGTGGTCGACCAGAACGTGACGATGTTCCCGGTGCTCGCCCGGATCGCGAATCAGGAGCATCTCCTCCGTCCCGGAATGAACGCCGAGGTCGAGGTTCACATCGGCGAGGTGGGCGACGCGGTGGCGGTGCCCAACGCGGCCCTCCGTCCGTTCGAGGACCTGCCCGTCGCGCTCGAGATGCTCGGCCTTTCGGAGGAGGCGGGTTCCGCCTTCCGGACGAGAGGGGGCGAGCCGGTCTCCGAGCTCGGCGGCGACGACGTGAGCGAGGGCGAGGCGGGCACGGCGATCCGACGCTACGTCGCCTTCGTGGTGGAGAACGGGCAGCCCCGGCCGGTGGCGGTGCGGGCCGGACTCACCGACTTCGACTACACCGCCGTGCTCGCCGGGCTCGAGGTGGGCGACAGTGTCCTGATTCTCCCGACCTCGGGTCTCCTCGAAGAGCAGCAGGAGCGCGAGCAGTGGGTGCGCGAGCGGGTCGGCGGCCCGCTGGGGCGAACCAACCGATGAGCACCCTCGAGATCTTGCGGGTCGCGATCGAGGCGATCCGGGCGACCAAGCTCCGCTCGCTGCTCACCACGCTGGGGATCGTGATCGGCGTCGCCGCCGTGATCACCATGGTGGCGCTGGGCAGCGGGGCGCAGGCCGCGGTGAACGAGCAGCTCGAGGCGCTCGGCACCGACCTGCTCTCGATCTCGGCCGGCCAGTCCTACTGGCGGGGCGTCGCCCGGGCGGAGCGGGTCAATCTGACCACGGACGACGCGCACGCCCTCGAGCGCGACGCGACCCGGCTCTCCGCCGTGGTGCCCGCGATCCAAAACGATCTCCAGGTCAAGCTCGGCAACCAGAACCTCAACCTCGAAGTCTCCGCCACCACGGCGGCCTTCGTCGACGTGCATCGGCTGCCGGTCCGACTCGGCCGGAGCTTTACCGCCGGCGAGGACCAGGCGCGGCGCCGCGTGGCGGTGGTGGGCGAGGAGGTGCCGGACCAGCTCGAGGTCCCGCCCGAGGAGCTGGTCGGGCAGTCGATCTCGATCCGCGGGATTCCCTTCGAGGTGATCGGGGTGCTCGACCGCAAGGGCGACCAGCCCGGACGCGAGGATCCCGACGAGACCATCTACATCCCCTTCCGGACCGGCGAGTTCCGGATCTTCGGCAGCGACCGGGTGAGCGGGATCACCGTGCAGCTGGCGAATCCGGACTCGATGGATGCCGCCATCCTCGAGATCGAGGGCATCCTCCGCCGCGAGCACCGCCTCCGACCGGACCAGGAGAACGACTTCCGGATCCGCGATCGGTCGAGCTTCCTCACCGCGCGGGCCGAGGCGAGCGCGACGCTCACCTACCTGCTCGCGGGCATCGCCACGGTGAGCTTGATCGTGGGCGGGATCGGGATCATGAATATCATGCTGGTGTCGGTCACCGAGCGGACCAGGGAGATCGGAGTCCGAAAGGCCCTGGGCGCCACCCGCCGCCAGGTGCTCTACCAGTTCCTGCTCGAGGCGCTGACGCTCTGCCTGGTGGGCGGCGCCGCCGGGATCGCGCTCGGGGTCGGTGCCGCCGCGATGCTGTCGAGCCTGAACGGCTGGACGACGACCGTGCCCCCGGAGGCGATCGGCCTCGCCGTGCTGTTCAGCGTGGTCGTCGGTCTCTTCTTCGGGGTCTGGCCGGCGCGCCGCGCGGCTCGGCTCGACCCGATCGAGGCGCTCCGCTACGAGTAGTGCCGAGCCCCCGCTCGCCGGTCGCGATCGGCGCGGCGCGCCTCAGGTCGACTGGCGCGCCACCCAGCGATAGGTTCCGATCACCGCCACGACGAAGATGAGCGCGCCGACCAGGCGCGACATCCCGGCGAACTCCGGCCCCACGAGCGCGAGCGGCGCCGCGTTGCCGGTCGCGACGATCAGCCCGGCGTTCAGCACGCCGAGCAGACTCTCGCCCACGATCAGACCGGAGGCGAGCAACACGCCGAAGCGGATGGCCATCTCGCCGTTCGGCCTGGCCCGCATGGTCCGGTCGTAGAGCCACCCGATCATCGCCCCGACGATCACGGGCTGGGTCGCGTCCATCGGCAGGTAGATGCCGATGCCGATCGCGAGCGGCGAGAGCCTGAGCAGCTTCAGCACGCCGAGCATCTCGTCCAGGACGATGGCACCGAGCCCGACCAGGGCCCCGATTCGGATCAATCCCCAGTCCAGCTCCGCGTTGAGCACGCCGCGCGCGAGGGTGGAGATCAGCGCGGCCTGCGGCGCCGGAAGCGGGTCGGCCGCGATGGCGGCGCGGTTGGGGTCGCCGGGGAAGCCGTAGGCGTGGTTCAAGAGGTCGAGGATCGGCGGAATGACCAGCGAGCCGGCGATCACGCCGACGATCAGCGCGGCCTGTTGGCGCCAGGGCGAGGCCCCGACCAGCTGACCGGTCTTGAGGTCCTGGAGGTTGTCGTTGGAGATCGTGGCGATCGAGAAGACCACGGCCACGCCGAAAAGCGCGAACGCCACCAGCGACTCCGTGGCGGCGGCGTCGAGCCGGGGCTGGACGAAGACGGCGAGCAGCACGGCCGCGGCCACCGTCGCCAGGATCCCGATGCCCGAGACCGGGCTGTTCGAGGCGCCGATCAGGCCCGCCATGTAGCCCGCGACCGTGGCCACGAACGCGCCGATCAGCAGGGTAAAGAACACGCCGCCGAGCGCGAGCGGCCACCCGAGCGATCCGAGCGGGCCCTGGCCGATGAAGTCGCGGAGCAGCCAGGCGATCAGGATCAGGCATCCGGTCGAGAGCCCCACGATCACGCCGAGAGAAATGTCGCGATCGCGCTCGTGGCCAGCGCGCGCGGCCGCGCCCGCCTTGGCGGTCGCGATGATTCCGGCGGTGACCGGGCGAATCAGCTTGAGCAGGCTCCAGATCGCGGCCACGCCGATCGCGCCGGCGCCGATGAAGCGCACCTTCGTGGCCCAGACGGTCATCGCCACCTCGGCCGTCGCGCCCGGGAGGCCGGCGCTCAACAGCGGCGTCGCCACCCCCCAGGCGATGATCAGGCCCAGCAGCATGGCCATGCCCACGGAGATGCCGACCAGGTGGCCGGCGCCGAGGAGCGCGAGGGAGTAGCCCAGGTGGACGCCGGTCGCGCCCGAGCCCAGGCGGAAGAACTGCGCGACTCCCGACGCGGCGAGGCCGGTGAAGCTCACGATCTGCGTGGCCGCCGCCGTGAGCGCCCCGACCAGCACCACGATCGGGCCGCGCGTCCGCTCGATCGCGTCGGGTGACGCCTCGTCCCCGGTCGCCCCCGCCTTCAGAACCTCGGCGGCCGCGACGCCCTCGGGAAAGGGCAGGTCGGAGTTGACCACCAGCGCCCGGCGGAGCGGAATCGAGAACAGCACGCCGAGGATGCCGCCCAGGGAGCAGACCAGGAAGGTCTGGAGGAACGGGAACCCCTGCCACCATCCCACCATGACCAGCCCGGGCAATACGAAGATGATGGCCGAAAGCGTCCCGCCCGCCGAGGCCACCGTCTGAACGATGTTGTTCTCCTTGATGGTGCCGGTCCGCAGGGCACGGAGCACGCCCATCGAGATCACGGCCGCCGGAATCGACGAGGCGATCGTCAGTCCGACGCGAAGACCGAGAAAGACGTTGGCCGCGGTGAAGACCGCCGCGATGACGGCGCCGAGGATGAGCCCGCGTACGGTGAGCTCGGTTTCTCTTGCCATGGGGATCCCGATCGGGGGAGCGGAGAATCTACCGTGCCCCGCTCGGCCGGTCGACCGAGCGCCAGGCCGCCCTCGGTCCTGCCCGGGAGCCTTCGACCTGCGAACGCCAGGAGGGCTCGTCGAAAGCAGCGCCGTTGCCCCGGCTTTGAGACCGGTCCAGCGATTGACCGAAGAGCAGTGAGACCCAGGGCGACTTCCCGGTCGGACGGGAGCGGCCCCAGCCGGCTACTCGGGGACGCAGGCCACCCGGCGCATCGGGAAGTCGATGCCTCGAGGTCCCGACGGTCCGGGCCCTTCGATCCGGGCGACCAGCGAGTCGGGGCCGGTCCGCCGGTAGCTGATCCGGGTGGGGAAATCGTGGGTGGGGTTGTCGACCGTGAAGCCCGAGTCGGGCAGGGTGGTCGCGCGGAAGCTGGTCTCCCGCTGCCGCGCCGGGAGCGCGGTGTAGATCAGGGTGTCGGCGCGGGTCTCGATCCGGAGCTGCTCGAAGTCCCGGGTCCGCCCGCCGACCACGGTGCGGCTCGCGCCGAGCATCATTCCGCCGGCCGGCGCCATCCACATCTCCAAGATGACGCGATCGCCGGCTCGGCGCTCCCAGCAGCCGGCGAGCCAGTGGAGTCGGCCGAGGTCGAGGGACGCGGGAGCCTGGCCGACCGCGGGCCTCGCGGCGACCAGGAGCCCGAGCGCCGTGAGGGACAGAGTGACGAGCCGCATCGTTCCTCGAAGTCGGGTCGACGGGAAGCTAGCCGGCGGCCGGCCTCCCGCCTTGAACGAATCCGACACCGGGGCGCGAAGCGCTCAGGCGACCTCGGCAGTGGTCGGATCGATGATCGTGGCCACCTCCGAGATCCGGTTGGCCGGGAAGCCGCCCAGCGCGGCGTGCTTCCGAATCAGCTCCTCCGACGGCGCCCGGTAGACGCAATAGATCTTGTCGGTCGCGACGTAACTCTGGATCCACTGGATCTCGGAGCCCAGGTCCCGCAAGACGCTGCAGGACTTGGCGGAGATCGCCTGCAGCTCGTCGCTGGACAGCTGGTGGGCACCCGGCAACTCGCGCTCGATGACGAACTTCGGCATGGACGGCCTCGGAATCTCGGGTTGTGGGGTCCGGCTGGTCAGGGCTTGATGCTGCGGCGCGTCGCCGGAGATGTCAAGCGGCGATACCTTTCAGCCCTTCCCTCCAGGAGCATACGGATGGCGTCGACGACGCGACGAGGCTTCGTGGCCGGCCTGGCCGGCGCTTCCCTGGGCGCGGGCGTGTTGCACGGGCTACCCCGGCTCCGCCCTCCGCTGCCGGCCGCCCCGCGCGGGCCCGGGCGCTTCGACGAGCCGGACTGGGAGCGGCTCCGCGGAGAGTTCCTTCCCGGCCAACGGACCATCTCCCTCAACTCCGCCAACATGTCGCCGGCGCCGAAGTCGGTGGTGGCCGCGCTCGACCAGGCGACCCGCCACGTCGACGCCGACGTCTCGTATCAGAGTCGGGCCCGATTCGGCGAGGCCAAGGAGCGAGTCCGCGAGCGCCTCTCCGCGATGCTCGGGGCCCGACCCGACGAGCTGGCGATCGTCCGCAACGCCTCGGAAGCCAACAACATCGTGGTGGCCGGCCTGGATCTCCGTCCCGACGACGAGGTCCTGCTCTTCGAGCAGAACCACCCGACCAATAACGTCGCCTGGGAGGTGAGGGCGGCCCGGATGGGATTCGCGGTGCGCCGGATCTCGTTGCCCGCCAACCCCAAGAGCCCGGCGGAGCTGCTCGATCGTTTCGCCTCGGCGGTCGGACCGCGCACCCGGGTGATCGGGTTCTCGCACGTCTCCAACGTCTCCGGCCTCAGGATCCCCGCGGCGGAGCTCTGCCAGTGGGCGCGGGCGCGGAACATCTACACCCACGTCGACGGCGCGCAGACCTTCGCCGCGATGCGGATCGACCTCGGCGCCCTGGGCGCTGACTCGTTCGCGGCCAGCACCCAGAAGTGGCTGATGGGCCCCCGGGAGATGGGACTCCTCTTCGTGCGGGAGTCACGGCTCCGCGAGGTCTGGCCGGGCGTGGTCGGCGCGGGCTGGGGCAACGAGGTGACGCCGGCGGTGGTGGGGGCCCGACGGTTCGAGACGATGGGTCAGCGCGACGACGCGGCCACCGCCGGGCTCGAAGCGGCCCTCGGGTTCCACGCCACCGTCGGCCCGGATCGGATCTTCGCCCGCACCGCGGAGCTGTCGGCCCGGATCGCCGACGGCCTGGCCGCGCTCGGGCTGCCGATGGTGACGCCACGGAGTCCGGAGGTGAGCCTGGCGGTGCGGATCATCGACGTGGAGCCCAAGCGGGCGGCCGAATGGCACGAGCGGCTCTACCGCGACCACGGCGTGATCAGCTCGCCGACCGGCGGCCTCCGTTTCAGCCCCTGCGTGGCCGTCACGCTGGCCGACGTCGACCGCGCCCTCGAAGCCATCGGGCGGGTGACCGGCAGGGCCTGAGCGCCGACCGGCGGCTCAAGGGTCGTGCGCCCGGAAGAACTCGTTCAGAGCCGCGACGTAGGCCTCGGGCTCGGTCAGCATCGTGAGGTGGGCGCTCCGCTCGAAGATCTTCACCGAGGCCCTCGGGTTGGTGGCCGCGAAGCGCTCGACCGTCTCCGGCCGCGCTTCGTCGTGCCGGCCCGCGGTGAAGAGGATCGGCAGGTCGAGCGCCGCGAGCGTGGCGGCACGGTCGAAGGTCTTGAGGGTGCCCGTCGGCCGGAACTCGCTCGGCCCCCACATCGTCTCGTAGACCAGCGGATTGAAGGTCGCCACCGCACTGTCGAGCTCTGCCGGCATCGGCCCCTCCATCCCGAAGACGTACTTCGCCATGTAGGCCATCACCGCGTTCTGATACTCGGGCGAGGCGGTCGTGCCGGCGGCCTCGTGCAGCGCGACGACCTGCTGAATCGAGTCGGGCAGGGTCGCGAGCAACACGGCGCCGTCGGCGGCCCAGGAGTCCGAGGTGATCACCGGGCTCGCCAGGACGACCGAGAGGACGCCGCTCGGCTTGGTCGCGAGGTACTCGAGGGCCAGCATCGAGCCCCAGGAGTGGCCGTAGAGGTGGAAGCGCTCGATCCGAAGCGCGCGCCTGAGCGAGTCGAGCTCGCGGACGAAGCGATCGACCTTGTACAGACTCGTGTCCATGACGTGCTCGGACCGACCGGACCCGAGCTGGTCGTAGAGGACCACCGGCCGCTCCGCGCCGAGGGCGGCAAGCGGATCGAGGTAGTAGCTGGAGTAGCCGGGGCCGCCGTGGAGCGTGATCACCGGGGCGCCCGGGCCGTTGCCGACCACCCGGTAGAAGATCTCGCCGCCCTCCACCTGGAGCCGGCCATCGCCGGGGACCAGCTGCTGGCCGCCGCCGCAGCCGAGCAGGACGAGCGACAGAGCGAGGACCAGGGTTCTCGGCATCGGGTATCTCCTCGGAGATGGGGCGGAGCTCGACTGGTCTCCGAATATCGATCCCGTGGCCCGGGTCGGCCATAGGGGGCGGTCTGAATCCTTTCGGCCGGGGCTTGGCTCTCCATCGGTAGGGTGACCGACTATTCTCTTGCCTCAGCCCGGAGCACTTACCATGGCCTCCTCCATCTTCCCCCGCAACGAGCACGGCCTCGAGCGCGCCGCCCGGGTGCTGCTCGGCCTGGTCCTCCTCTCCCTGGTCTTCGTCGGGCCCAAGACGCTCTGGGGCCTGCTGGGCGCGGTGCCGCTGGTGACGGGCCTGCTCGGCTCCTGTCCGCTCTACACCCTGCTCGGGGTCAGCACCTGTCCTACGCCCCGTCGGTGAGCGAATCGGACGCCGCTCTGCTCGGCCGGTCGGCGAACGGCGACGCGACGGCGTTCGAGCACTTCGTCGACCGGCACCAGGCGTCCGTCTTCTCCCTGCTCACCCACCTGGCTCGCGATCGGGCCGACGCCGAGGACGCCCTCCAGGAGGCGTTCGCGTCCGCCTGGGCGGCTGCGGGCTCCTTCCGAGGGAGTGAATCCGCCAGGGCGTGGATCCTCACGATCGCCAGGCACGCGCTGTCGAGGCAGCGCCGGCGTCGGGTCGGTGAGCCGTTGGACTATGAGCCGCTCGACTCGCTCGAGGCGCTCGGGCTCCGGGCGGGCTGGGGCGCGGTGGAGCGTCCGGACACCCTGCTGGATCGACTCGCCGACCGCGAGCTGGTCGAGCGCGCGCTGGCCTCGCTCCCGGCGGAGGAGCGCGAGGTCGTGCTGCTCCGCGACGTGGAGCAGCTCCCGGGGGGCGAGGTGGCGGGGATGGTCGGCATCACGCTCGCGGCGATGAAAAGTCGCCTGCACCGCGGTCGGCTCAGGCTCGCCGCCGCCATTCGCGAGGAGGCATCGTGAGCGACCTCGATCGTCTGGTGGCCGGGCTTCGCTGTCGGGAAGTCCTCACCCACCTGTCCGACTTCCTGGACGGCGAGCTGTCACCGGAGCTTACCAGGCAGATCACCGCCCATCTTGCCGACTGCGACTGGTGCGAGCGCTTCGGCGACCGGATGGGCACGGTCGTAGGCCGGCTCCGAGGTGCCTTGGCCGAGGACGTGCCCTCGGACGTGGTGGCCCGTCTCAGGAGCCGGATCCGAGGCGCCGCCTCAGAGGGCTGAGCCGGGCGCTCAGGCGCCCGGGATCGCGTTGATTCGCCCGAGAAAGAGGATCGTGCCCGAAAGCCGCTCCCGGATGGCGAGCAGGAACGGCTTGTCCACCCGCAGCGTCACGGTGCGCGGCGCGCTGACCACGCCCACGCCGACCGCCGTCGCCGCCGCGGCCTCGGTCCCCTCCTCGTTCAGGTCCACGAAGGTCTTGTGCTCCACCCGCGTGATGAAGGGCGCGTTGGGGCCGATGCCCGAGAGGTCGGCGCGATCGGGATCGAATGCGATCCCCATTCCGAGGGTCTCGAGATCGTCGCGGAGGCTCCGCTTGTACTCCAGGCGGAGTCGCGGCAGCTCGAGGGTCACCTCGGCGTTGATCAGGCCGCCCGTGATCGTGGCGAAGTCGGCCGCCGTGAGCCTGGCGGCCAGCTCGGTGGCCGTGGTGCCATCGGACGGCAGAATCACCGTCATGGTGTGCGCCCCCGCTCCGTACCAGAGGTCGACCGCCTCGAGGTCGGTCCCCTCGTAGTAGGGCGTCCGCTCGGTCCGGCGCATCATCGGCACGCTCTGGCTGCTGCCGCCGGCGGCGTGGAAGCTGCCGGTCCGGGTCTCACCCTCGTCGAACCGCTCCCGCCAGAGGCCCTTGAAGTAGATCGCATTGACGGCGAAGAGGACCTCCGCCCGATCGATCCGATCGAGAATCGTCGGGATCTTGCCCTTGGTCTTGTCGCTCACCCACTGGTTGATGGTGGCGAGGGCCGTGGAGCTGCCGAAGTCGAGCGACTGGGCCTGGGCGTCGAAGTACTGGCGCGCGTCGCTCAGGAAGGCGGGCTCGACGGGGTAGGTCTTGTCGGTGAAGACCGCGTTCGCGATGCTGAACTCGACCCGCTCGTCGAGGCCGAGCAGCAGCGCGATCAGCGAGCGATAGGCCTCGTTGATCTGGGTCTGGGGCAGGGCGCCGAAGCCCAGCGTGGCCGCCATCGCGTCGCGGGTGTCGCCCCGGGCGCCGTTCATCACCAGACCGAGGGCCATCGACACCGAGAGTGGCGAGACGAAGGCGTTCGGTTCTGGCTCGTCGGCGACGATCGTGTTGAGGAGCTGGAAGGCGAACTGGTTGTTGGCCGCGATGGCCGCGAGCTCGCCAGCGGTCAGCTCGCGGGGGAGGGCCTCGAGCAGCGCCGGGGGCTCGGAGGGGTCGGTGGCGCCGCCGCAGGCGGCCAGGCCGAGCAACGCGGCGAGGCCGATCGATCGATGGATGGTCATGGCTGGTCCGTCTTCTCGTGGTCGCTCGAGGGACCCCTCCAGGGTCCCCGAGGTCACGGAATCCGGCGCCGCGCCGGGCCGGTCGCGGCGAATCCGCCAGGACGAAGAGGTGTGGGCGCCGGGGTTACCTGGCGCTCGCGGGTGGCCCCGCCGCGCGGAGCGTGGAGTCCGCCGGCGAGAGCTGGTCCGCCACCCAGGCGGGCACCTGATAGATCGTGGCCATCGTGTCGCGCCGGACCAGAAAGCCCGCGGCCGTCGAGTCGAGGCGCAGGGAGGCGAGCAGGATGTCCCCGCGGCCGAAGAGCCGGACCACCCGGTCCGCCGGGTCGAAGCTCGCGGCGGCGGCGTCGGCGTCGCTCGGAAAGGAGCTGGCCTCGAAGCGCCGGAACTGATCGAGCAGGGTGGCGATCCTGGTCGAGTCCGTGGGCGAGCCGTCCACGAAGCGCCAGCCGGAATCGGAGCGCGCCAGGGCGTACCGGCGCGGCCCGCGCTCGATCTCGATCCGGCCGAGGCTGTCGGGCTCGAGGTGGAGGATCGCCTTGTCGCGCCAGTCGGCCACGCTGCGCTCGATCATCTCGACCAGGCGGCCGCGCACCTGGTAGACGTTGTTGCGGTCGGGCCGGCGGATGTAGGCCGACTCGAAGCTCGCGCCCCGCTTGCCGACCAGGTAGGTGAGCACCTCGCGGTCGCCCGTGGCGATCTCGAGGCGACGCGCGTTGGCGCTGTCGACGCCCAGCTGCTGGTGGGTGCTGGCGGACTCCGCGACCAGCTCGGAGGTCGCCGCCGAGTCGTTGACCGCGGCGAAGAACTCGCCCACCCGCTCGCCCGAGGCGCCGTAGCCGTTCACGGTCCAACCGGTGGCCCCCTTCGCCAGCCGGATGGTGTCGGTCGGGCGCTCGATCGTGATCCGGTCGACGGCCCCGGCGTCCACCGACGGCCGGGGCAGGGTGGGACCCTCCTGGCGCGCCACGCGGCGGACGCCGAGGAGGAGGAGCCAGAGGACCAGCAGCGCCGCCAGCGCGATCGCGATCCGCCTCAGCTGCTCGTTGCTCACGAGGCACCTCCCGCCGCCAGCGGCTTGTAGGGCGCGAGCGCCAGCCTGCGGCGGCGCATCAGCCGAACGACCCCGACCAGCGCGATCAGGATCGGCAGGCCCGCGACGTTGAAGTACTTGACCGCGTCTTTCATGCCCTCGCTCGAGAAGAGGATCGGCGGTGGCCGGCGGTCCTTGGCGCGGATCGCGATCAGCGCTTCGTCCTGCGCCAGCCAGTCGACCGCGTTGAGCGCGAAGACCAGGTTCTCGGGGCTCCGCTGGAGGAACTCGTCGGTCGCGAACATGGAGTTGCCGACCACGACCACTCGGCCACCGCCGGAATCGGCCACCTGCACGCCAAGCACCCGGGTCGCGAGGTCGGTCGTGGGATAGTCCTGCTGGCTCGGGTCGATCATCGCGAACCCGGACGACACGCCGGCCGCGTCGGAGGTGAGCAGGAGCGGCACGGCGCCCTTGCCCGCGGTGGTGTCGATGCTGCTGGTCCAGGCGAGCCCCACCTCGGTCAGCTCGGAGTTGATCGGGGTCGACCGGGTGCTCTGCGCGCGGAGGAAGTACGGATAGGGTCGGAGCAGCCGCCCGAAGTTGGTCGGCACGCCGATCATCTGGTTGGCGCGGAGGTCGTAGACCATGTTCTGCGCGATCTGCACCCCGAAGTCGGTCAGTACCGGATTCCAGCCGACGGTGCGGCCCTGAGCCATCGGCGCCTGGGGCGCGATCTGCATGCCCGACTCCATCACCAGCGCCGAGCCGCCGCCGGCCAGGTAGCGCCTCACCTTGTCGACCGAACCCGGGTCGAGCGAGTCGGCCAGGGACGCCGCGATCACGGCCGCGTAGCCGTCGAGCGAGCTGGCGCTGTCCGACAGGTTCGGCTGCTCGACCACGTAGGACTGCTCGAGCTGGCGCCGGAGGTTGCCGAACGATCCGGCCTGCGGATCCGTGACCAGCGCCACCTTGGGCTTGGTGGTGCGGGTCATGCTCCGGATCATCGAGGCCAGCCGGTACTCGAGATCGTCGCTCCGTTGCACGAAGGGAATCGGCTCGTTCCGGTCCGCGTGACTCACCACCAGGCCGAAGTACCCGTTCTTCACCTGGAGCTCGGACTGGCCGACGACGTTGAACTCGACCGGCACGATCCCCAGGTTGCGGGCGTCCTCGGCCGCGGTCGGATCCTCGGCCGGGTCCTTCTCCACGATTCGGATCTTGCCGTCGCTGGAGCCGGCGAGGTCGTCGAGCAGGTCGTCGACGTCGCGCTTCTGGAGCGCGAACTCGCTCGGCAGGTCTTTCGAGGCGAAGACCTTGATGGTGACGATGTCCTCGAGCGATCGGGCGATGTCCCTGGTGGCCCGGGAGAGGGTGTAGGCCTTGCCCGGCGTCAGGTCGAGCCGCCCGCCGATCTGCGCGCCGGCCAGGTTGATCACCACCAGCACGCCGACCAGCATCGCCGTGCCGAGCCGGAGCCGCCGCGCCCCGGGGCCGCCGGGCGCCATCCGGCGCCGGAGCACCACCGCGTACGCCAGCGTCAGGAAGATCGCCGCGAGCGAGACGAAGTAGAGGACGTCACGGAGATCGAGCACGCCCCGCCCGATGGACTGGAAGTGCGAGAGCACGCCGAGGCGCGCGGCGATCGTCCCGAGCGTCGGCGGCAGGCCGACCAGCAGCGGATCGAGTCCGACGAGGATCAGGAGGAACATGACCGCGACGGCCAGGATGAACGCGGTGATCTGACTCCTGGTGAGGCTCGAGGCCCAGACGCCGATGCCCGCGAAGCCCGCCGCGAGGAGCGCCGCCCCGATGTACTGCGCGATCACGGGGCCCCACTGGAGGTCGCTGCCCAGCGCGAGACCGATCGGGACGAAGAGGGTCGTGGCGAGCGCCAGGAAGAGCGCCAGCACGACGCCGAGATACTTGCCGATCACCAGCTCGGCCTCCGAGATCGGCTGCGCCAGCATGATCTCCAGCAGGCCGGACCGGTTGTCCTCCGCCAGCGAGCGCATCGCCACCGCGGGCACGAAGAAGAGAAAGACCCACGGCATCATGTCGAGCATCGGGCGGAGCGAGGCCGTGTTCACCAGATAGGCGTTCCGGAAGAACATGAACGCGTTGATGCCGAGAAAGACGACCAGCAGCACGTAGCCCGTGGGCTGGTCGAACATCGCCCGCATCTCGCGACGCGCGATCGTCCAGATCCGACTCATGCGTCCGCTCCCGCGGTGGTGAGCTCCCGGAAGAGGTCTTCGAGCCGACCAGCCTCCTGATGGAGCTCGTAGACGGTCCAGCTCCGGGCGACGGCCAGCCGATAGAGGTCGGGCCGGATGTCCCGTTGGCCCGCCACCGAGATGGTCAGCCGGGTGCGGCCGGTCTCCGTAGCCTGGGCCTCCACCGCGCTCACGCCCTCCACCGACTTCACTTCCTCCGCGATGGCGGCGCCCTCCGCCTCGAAGCGGATCGTCACCGCGCCTTTGGCCCGGGCGATCAGCTCCGCCACCGGTCCGTCCGCCACGAGCTTGCCCTGATTGATGATCAGCAGTCGAGAGCAGGTGTGCTCCACCTCGGGCAGCACGTGGGTCGAGAGCAGCACCGTCCGATCCTTGCCGAGATGACTGATCAGGTGGCGGATCTCGACCCGCTGGTTCGGGTCGAGGCCTTCGGTCGGCTCGTCGAGCACCAGGAGGTCGGGACGGTGGAGGATCGCCGCGGCGAGCCCGACCCGCTGGCGGTAGCCCTTCGAGAGCTCCGAGATGGGCCGATTGAAGACCGGCTCGATGCCGGTGGCGGCGACCGATTCGTCGATCGCGCGCGGCCGGTCCGCCGGTCCGAGCGAGCGGAGCCGCGCGACGAAGTCGAGGTACTCCGAGACCAGCATCTCGCCGTAGAGCGGGTTGTTCTCCGGGAGGTAGCCGATCCGCCGCTTGGCGGCTTGTGCCGCCTGATCGAGCGGCGCCCCGTCGAAGCGGATCGTGCCCCCGTCGGGATCGAGGTACTGGGTGATCATCCGCATGGTGGTGGATTTGCCAGCTCCGTTCGGGCCGAGGAACCCGACCACCTCGCCGCGATCGACGCTGAACGACACGCCGTCGACCGCGGTGACTCCGTTGAAGCTCTTGGTGACGCGATCCAAAGCCAACAATGCCATATCGTTATCCGTTTGTGCGGGGCCGACACGGGCGACAGTCTATCGCATGTTGTGAGACTGTCAAGAGGGGGTGAAGACTGGCTCGCCGGGCGCGACCAACCGCCGCGCTCGATCATCGGATCAGGAATAGGCCCAACCGCGGAGAACCGAGGATGAAGCGGAGAGCGATGGTGACCGGCGCCCTGCTCCTGGCGGTCGCGAGCACGGCGGCCGCCCAGGAGCCGTCCGACAGCAGCAGGGCGGAACGGGACCGCTGCGCCTGCGCGCGGCTCGACCTCGGGCCCGACTGGACCGGGCGGCTGTCGGAGCTGTGGCGGCTGGAGGACGGGATCCGGCGGCTCAGAGTCGAGCCCAGGATCAGGCTCAGGACGGCCCCGGGCGTGCGCTACCGTCTGGAGAACAGGCTCGGGCGCGACGGCGTGGCTCCCGACCGGCTCCGCCAGCGGTCGGCGGTCCGCTTTGGTCCGGAGCTCCGCGAGCGACTGCGGTTCCGGTTCGGGGGCTCCACCGGCCGCTACCGGGCGATCTAGCCGATCCGGCGGCCCCTCAGCGGCCGCCGCCGACGGCCGCGGCCCCGGTTCGCTTCAGAAAAAGGTCGACCAGGGCCGCGGTGGCCCCGCGGGTGGCGCTACCGCTCTCGGCCCGCGGCGCGATCCCGAGCACCTGCTCGCTCCAATTGACGGCATGGGTCTCCAGGCCGTTCCGCTTGATCCGGACCAGCTCGACCAGCTCCAGCAGGATGCTGTACACGGTGGACGAATCGCGGGTCGTGAAGAGGCCGACGTTCACCACCAGCCGGGGAATCTCCGGGTCGATCTCCCGCTCGATCGGGTCGGCCAGCCGAAATCCAGCCCGCACCAGCTGTCGCTCCACCTGCTCGCGCAGGCCGGTGCTGTCGACCCCGAGGCCGGCGGCAAGCTCCGACACCCCAACGACGTGGACGCTCAGGACCGGAAACGAGCCCGAGTCGAGTGGAGGCTCGGATTGCGCGTTGGCGGAGCCGACCGCGAGCGCGGCGGTCAGGACGAGGGACGAAAAAGCGACGGTCGTGCGCATCGTAGTCTCCAGGCTTCTCGGGGACCGTGCGGCAAGTCGCGTACCCCGTCGTGACATCGGTCGGTTGGCCGAAAATCGACCAGGCTTCAGTCGGCGATCAGCTCGAGCGGCGGCGCGCTGCGCCAGGCGCCGCGGGTGAAGTCGGGCACGTCGACCGGCCGTCCCCGGGCCGCGACCGATCGGGCGGTCAGATCGGTGATCGCGCTCCAGGCCGCCGCGTCGTAGACGTTCTGGTCGGTCGGGAGCCCGTGCCGGAGACAGTGAATCAGGCGGCGATCCTCGAGGAAGTCCATCCCGCCGTGGCCCCCGCTGGCCTGCCTAACGCTCTCCCGTCGCCAGAGGGGGTGGTCGTACCGGTCGAGCCAGGGCTCGATCTCGTCCCAGGCGTGCTCCCTGGCGCTCAGGCCCTCGACGTAGATCCGGCGCGGATATCCCTCGACCAGGCCACGGGTGCCCTGCAGGACGTACTTCCGGCTGTAGGGCCGCGGCAGGTTGGTGTCGTGGGTGAGGTAGATGGTCTGGCCGCGGACGGTCCGGATCAGGGTCGCGCTCACGTCGCCGAGGCGGTAGCGCTCCTCCCGCTTGGGATGCCCGTCGGGGTAGTGCTCCGCGGCCCAGGCCTGGAGCCCGCGGGAGGGACCGCTCATCGAGACCAGGTAGTCGAGCTGGTTGCCGCGGTTCACGTCCATGGCCTGGGCGATCGGGCCGAGTCCATGCGTGGGGTAGAGGTTCCCATTCCGCGCCATCGAGTGGGCGCGGCGCCAGAGACCTTCGCCCGAGTCGGCGAACTTGATCGCCCGGAGATCGTGGTTGTAACCGCACTCCCCGTGGAGCAGCTCGCCCAGGAGGCCGAGTCGGGTGAGATGGAAGGCCAGCAGCTCGAGTCGATCGTAGCAGCAGTTCTCCATCATCACGCAATGCTTGGCGCTCCGCTCGGCCGCCTCCACCAGCCGCCAGCATTCGTCCAGCGTGGTCGCGGCCGGCACCTCGGTGGCGGCGTGCTTGCCGCTCGCCATGGCGGCCAGGCAGATCGGCACGTGCCACTCCCACGGCGTGGCGTTGTAGACCAGGTCGAGGTCCTCCTCGGCGCAGAGGCGCTCGAAGTCGCGGGGGCCGCGCGCGTAGCCGGTCGGGCGCCGCTGGCCCGCGGCGACGACCTTCTCCTGGGCCCGCGCCACCTTCTCGGGCACGATGTCGCAGATGGCCGTGAGCTCGGCGCCTTCGATCGCGAGGAGGTTGTCGAGGTGCACCATGCCCATCCCGCCCACCCCGACGAAGCCGATGCGCACTCGCTCCATCGGAGCCGCCGCCAGGAAACCGCCAGGCCGCTCGGGCTTCCGTGCGAGCCCGAGCGCCGCCAGGCCGCCAACCGCGAGGGAGGTTTCGAGGAACGCCCGCCGATCGGTCGGCGTCACGCCGCGCCCTCCCCCTTGGTGAGCGCCTTGAGCATCTCGTACCAGGAGCTCACCGCGTCGTGGAACGACGCGACCCCGACCCGCTCGTCCCGGCCGTGGGCCCGGATGTCGTCGATGTCCTCGAAGAGCGCGCTCACCCCGTACACCGGGATCCCGGCGTTCCGGACATAGAGCCCGTCGGTGGCGCCGGTCGACATCTCGGGTATCACCGGCGCGCCGGGCCAGCGCTTGGCGACCAGCCGGGTGATCGGCTCGAGCACGTCGGGGCGGAGCGGCGACGGCGGGCTCGGAGTCGGCGGGGCGGCTTCGCGGATCGCGATGCCGGTGTCGGCGATGACGCTGGCGAGCGTGGTCCGCACCTCGTCCGGCGAGGCGTCGGGGAGGATCCGGCAGTTGACCGTGGCGGTGGCCAGCTGCGGCAGCGCGTTGTCGGCGTGGCCGGCGAAGAGCCGGGTGGCGACGCAGGTGGTCCGCATCTCCGCGTTGAAGTAGGGCGAGCGGGCCGCCACCCGACGGGCGGCGGCCGGGTCATTCCTGGTGGCCAGGGCCCGGAGGTCGTCCGCGGCCGCGCCCCGCTCGGTCTCCGCGGTCGCCAGGAAGGACGCTCGGCTCACCTCGTTGAGCCGGACCGGAAACTCGAAGTCCGCCAGCCGGGCCAGTCCCTTGCTCAGACGATAGATCGCGTTGTCTGCAACCGGAATCGAGCTGTGGCCGCCCTTGTTGCGGATCTCCAGCAGGTAGGTCAGGTACATCTTCTCGCTGGCCTGCACCCCGAAGGCCTGGGGGGCTCCGTCCTTGAGGGCGCCGCCCCCGCCGTCGGTGTTGAGCGCGTACTCCGCGTCGACCAGGCTGCGGCGCTCTTCGACCAGCCATTTGATGCTGGCGCCGGTGGTCTCCTCGTCGGCGGTGAGGACCATGATCAGGTCGCGGTCGGGGCGGTAGCCTTCGGCCTTGAGCCGAAGGAAGTTGGCGAGCAGCGTGGCCACGCCCGCCTTGTTGTCGCTGGTGCCGCGCCCGTAGTAGAACCCGCCCTCCTCGCGGAAGCGATAGGGGTCGAACGACCAGTCCTCGCGCCGCGCGTCGACGACATCGAGGTGGGCCATCAGCAGGATCGGCTTCTTCCCGGTCTCGCGCCCGCGGTAGCGCACCACCACGTTGGCGAGCGTGGAGTCGAAGCCCGTGACGACGACGTCGCGCCGGTCGAAGCCGCCGGCGAGGAGCCTGGTCACGATCTTCGCGGCCAGCGCGGGCGTGCCCCTCGCGGAGTCGCTGGTGTTCACCTCGATCAGCTCACCGAGGATCTCGCGCTCGAGCGCGCGGCGCGCGTCGGCGCTCGCCTGGGCGAAGAGCGAGCCCGCCGCGAGCAGGAGCCAGGCGGTGCAGAGGGTGGCGCGGATCATTCGGTGCCTCACGGGACGGGGTGGGGCCGGTCGGACGACCGGCCCGAAAGCCTAACGAGATTCGGCCGGCAACCGCTCGAACTCGACCCCCAGGATCCGGCCGGCGAAGAGCTCGAACCCGGTGACTCGTCCCCGCCGATCGCGTTGGAAGCGGAAGCTCCGGCCCTGGGTCCCGAACCCGTCGGGATAGAGCGGGGTCACCGTCATCGGGCCCATCATCGGGTGGTCGACCACCATCCGCCCGTTGCGCTCCGCGATCTCGAGCACCACGTCGAGCTCGGGGCTCCGGTAGCGGCCGAGGTATGGCGCGAGCGGGACCGAGTCGCGGGGCATCGGCGGCATCGGCCGGTAGCGGCGCCAGGCGTTGGCGAAGCGGACCACCCGGTACCCGTCGCCCTCGGGCTCGAAACGGAGCCGCCCGACCCGCTCGCTCCAGAACTCCAGGTTGCCGAGGTGCTCGAGCGGCAGGCTGGCGGCCCCAGCCAGGACCGCGAGCCGCCCATCGCGCCTGCCGAACCGGATGATCTGGTCGCCGGCGGGGTCGCGATAGTTCCCGGCCAGCCGGTCGATCTGGTCCGTCGCGAGCGTCACGGGGGCGCTCGGGCTCGGCTCCTCGTCCGACAGGTCGAGCACTCGGCGCGCCAGTCGATGGGCGTGCTCGGCGGGATTGACCGTGGCGTCGTTGCAGAGGATCGCCACCGAAAGGTCCCGTTCGGGCCAGCGGGCGAGAAAGGTCCGGTAGCCTGCGGTGGCTCCGCCGTGGCTCACCTCGCGGAGCCCGCGATACCGACCGACGGAGAGGCCGAGGGCGTAGTCGATCTCCGAGCCGTCGTTGAGCCGCATCGGCGTCTCGAGGACGCGCACCAGCGCCGCGCCGCCGGGCACCGTCCCGGCGGTGAGGGCGGCGTTCCAGATCAACAGGTCGCCCACGGTGGTGAGCAGGCCGCCGTTGCCGTGCACCTGGGTGAAGGGCATGTCCTGGATCCAGGTCGAGCCCTCGCGCTCGTAGGCCGTGGCGCGGTCGGGGACGATCTTTCGGTAGTCGGCGCGCCACTCGGTGCGCCGCATCCCGAGCGGCTCGAAGAGTTGCGTCCGGCTGAACTCGGCGAAGGGCTCCCCCGCGACCCGGGTGACGATCACCGCGGCGAGCGCGTAGCCGGTGTTGCTGTAGAGGTACTCGGCACCGGTGGGGAAGTTGAGCGCGCGCTGCTTCGTGATCAGCGCGAGAATCCGCTCGAAGGTGTGGACCTCGCGTCCGGGCGGGAAGCCCTGGGTGGCGAGCAGACCCCACTGGTCGCGGAGGCCGCTGGTGTGGGTGAGCAGATGGCGAATCGTGATCGGCGCGCCGAAGTCGGGCACCTCGGGCAGGTGCTTCCGGATGTCGTCGTCGAGTGAGAGCTTGCCCCGCTGCTCGAGCAGCACGAGGGCCGCCGCGGTGAACTGCTTGGCGACCGAGCCGGTTTCGAGCACCGCCTCGGGGCCGAGGGCCAGGCGGTGCTCCAGGTTCGCCATGCCGTAGGCCGCGGTGACCCGCTCGGTCCGGTGGTCGACCCCGACCGCGCACCCGGGGCCATCGGTGCGGTCGAGCGGCGCGAACAGCGAGTCGATCGTGGCCCGGAGGGTCTGGGCCGCGATGGCCTGTGGACCGGTGGCGCTCCCGAGCGCGGCGAGGGCCAGCACCACGATCGCTCGATGACGCTGCTGCATGCTTCGCTCCCCGTGCGGCGTGTCGGGGAGTCTACCGATCGCCTCCGGAGGCGGCAACCACGCGCGGCCCGGCTCAGGGCGCGGTTTTGCCCTCGCGCTCGAGCAGGCCGGACCAGTTCCGATCGGCGAGCGCCAGGCGTCCCGTCGGATCCTTGAGCCAGAGCTGGAGCACCCGCTTGCTGTTCTGGAGGATCAGGCGGCCGTCCATGAGGGTGAAGGCCTCGGGGTCGACCGGCGCCAGATAGTCGCGCGAGGCACCGTAGCCGCAGTAGCCGCCGAACTGGGGGGCGTACGTCGCCGGGTCGGCGACGAAGCGATCGCGGTTCTCCGCGGAAGCGAATCGATAGGTCGCGCCCAGGTGGCTGGCGGTGAGGTCCTGGCGGCCGCGAACGGGGCCGGTGGGGGTGAAGTAGCTGACGGGGTCGAAGCCCTGGAGGGCCAGGCCGGTCTTGTCGATGTTGACCAGCACCTTGTTCTGGGCGGCCGCCGGGGCGACCATCCCGAGCAGCAGGGTGATGGCGAGCAGGGTCGGTTTCATGCAGCGAACAACGACGCCGGGGCCAGAATGGTTCCCGGCCAGCCGGCGACGGGGCAAATGAGCGGATCGCTCAGGGACAAGACCCTCTTCATTACAGGGGCGAGTCGGGGGATCGGGCTCGCGATCGCGCTCCGGGCGGCGAGGGACGGGGCCAACGTGGTCATCGCGGCCAAGACAGACCAGCCGCACCCCAAGCTGCCGGGCACGGTCCACACGGCGGCCGCCGAGATCGAGGCGGCGGGCGGGAAGGCGCTGCCTGTGGTGGTCGACATCCGCGAGGAACCGATGGTGGAGGCAGCCGTCGCCGCCGCGGTCGAGCGCTTCGGCGGGATCGACATCCTGGTCAACAACGCCTCGGCGATCAGTCTCACGGGCACGCTCGCCACCCCGATGAAGCGCTACGACCTGATGCACGGCGTCAACACGCGAGGCACGTTCCTCTGCTCCCAGAAGTGCATCCCTCACCTGAAGCGAGCTTCCAATCCCCACATCCTCAACATCTCCCCGCCGCTCTCCATGGAGGTGAAGTGGTTCGCCCCTCACGTGGCCTACACCATCGCCAAGTACGGGATGAGCCTCTGCGCGCTCGGGATGCACGAGGAGCTGCGCGGCGACGGGATCGCCTGCAACACGCTCTGGCCCAAGACCGCGATCGACACCGACGCCATTCGCCTGATCATGAGCCAGGAGAGCCGCCGCCGCTGCCGCCTGCCCGCGATCATGGGAGACGCGGCCCACGCGATCCTGGTGCGCTCGAGCCGTGAGCTCACCGGTGGCTTCCTGGTGGACGAGGAGGTGCTTCGGGAGGCTGGCGTCACCGACTTCTCGGGCTACCGCCATCCCGGCGTGGAGGAGTCGGAGCTGATCGGCGACTTCTTCGTCTGAGCTCGTGGTTTTGCGGCGGGCCGGCGAGGGTCTAGTTTCCCTTTCGACCTCACGCACTGGCCGGCCTTTGCACCCGATCGCTCGCCGACGAGCCAACCCGTCACTCTCGCCGCTCCTGATCGCGGCGCTGGCCTCGCTCGCGCCGGCGGCCGCCGCCGTGGCGCAGGTCGACCAGCTGGCGAGGGCGCCGTCGCGGTTCGCGATGTTCGAGGGCAACCGGGTCCACTTCAAGAGCCTGGGCACCGGACGCACGGCGGTCGTATTCGTCCATTGCTGGGCCTGCGATCTCACGGTCTGGCGGCAGCAGATCGACGCCGTGGCCGGGCGGACGCGGGTCGTGCTCCTCGACCTGCCCGGGCACGGCCGGAGCGCGAAGCCCGAAGTCGAGTACTCGATGGCCTACTTTGCCCGCGCGGTCGACGCGGTGCTCGAGGCGGCCGAGGTCAGTCGGGCGGTGCTGGTCGGGCACAGCATGGGGACGCCGGTGATTCGGGAGTACTACCGGACCTACCCGGCCAAGGTGCTCGGGCTGGTCGTGGTCGACGGCTCCCTTCGCCGCCCCCCCGGGGACAGCGCGGCGCACGCCGCGATGATCGAGCGGTTCGACGGCCCCGGGTATCGGGCCGCGCTCGCGGCGAGCATCGAGGGGATGTACCCGGACCCGTCGCGCAAGGCAGTCCGGGACGCCGTGTTGGCCATGGCCCGCGGCACGCCCCAACACGTCGTCGCCGGCGCGATGCGGGGGATGCTCGATCCCGGGATCTGGCGGGACGACCCGATTCGGGTCAGGACCCTGGTCGTGGTCGCCAAGGGACCCAACTGGCCGCCCGACTATCGGGCGTACGTCGAACGGCTGGTGCCGGGAGTCGCGTACGAGGAGATGGAGGGGGTCTCTCATTTTCTGATGCTCGAGCAGCCGGACGAGTTCAATGCCCGCTTGATCCGCTTCCTCGCCGAGCTCGGGGTCCTTCGTTAGCCGGGAACGCTTCTTGCTCGACGCCGTCGTCATGCTCGCCCACCTGCATGCCTAGCATCGGTCACATCGCCGTCGGAATGGCGGCCGGACAAGGCGTCACTCCCTCGCGCCGGCACCGGCTGGCGTGGCTGCTCTGGCTGGTCGCGGTCTCCTGCGCTGCGGATCTCGATCTGGGGCTCGCCCTCTTCGGTCAGCCTCACAACTCGATCTACGGCCATCGGGGCCTGACCCATTCGCTGGGCTTCGCGGTCATCGCCGCGCTCGCCACCGCGCTCCTGGCGCCCCGATGGGGGCGGGGGCGGGGCTCGGCGGCGGCGGTGGGGTTCCTCGCCTACGCGTCGCACCTCGTGCTCGACTGTCTCAACGTGGGCTCCCGGGGGGTTCCCTGGTTCTGGCCGCTCTCGTCGGCCTTCCACTCGCTGCCCTGGGCGCCGATTCCGGCCGTAGAGTCGGCCAGCGAGTTCCTGACCCCCCGGGCCCTCCCGGTTCTCGGCGCCGAGCTGCTCCTCTTCGCGCCGTTCTGGCTCTATGCTCTCTTCGGCCGGCCGATCGCCCCCTCAGCCTCCGACGACCGGGGGGCCGCGGGTTCGGAGCGCAGCACGGGCTCGGCCTGGTCAACGCGGCAACCCGGAGCCCCCCGGCGTCGTCGGCGGGTCGAGCGCGCGGTTGAGTAGGGCCGCGAGCCGAAGCGCCGACCGGGCCAGCTGGGTCACGGCCACCTCGAGGTTCGGGCGGGCGTAGCCGTCTTCGAGTCGGCTGCCCTGGATCGCGTCGGGGTAGGCTCGCGCCTTGGCGATCCTCCACGCTTCCCCGGCCCACGCCTCCACGGCTGCCGGCTGCGGCCCGAGCTCCGCCGACCGGCGCGAGAGCTCCGCGACCAAGAGACCTTCGGGGCCATTGCCCGTACTCCAGCAGCCCCACGTCCCACACCCAGTGCAGGGTGCGCCGTTGGTCGAAGAACTGGACCGCGAGCTGGTTGCTTCCCCGGTCGAGGTGGTCGGCGGAGTGGAGGGGCTGGTGCAGGTCTCCCACGAAGTGAATCACGAATCGAAGGGCGTCGATCCGGTCCTCGCGCGCCGCCAGCGCCATGGCGCGGTGGCCCAGGGTGCCCCAGAGCTCGGCACCGACCAGGAACAGGGTGGGGCCATCGCGGGGAAGGATAGTGGCGGGGACCAAACCCGAACATCTTGGGGGTGGACCGCGGAAGGGGGAGCGCATGCGGGTCCATCTGATCGACGGCACCTACGAGCTGTTCCGCCATTTTTTTGCGGTGCCGCCCGCGCAGGACGAGGATGGGCAGGAGCGCGGCGCGGTGATCGGCGTCCTGGGGTCGATTCTCGGCATGATCGAGGACGGTGCCACCCATCTCGGCGTGGCGACCGATCACGTGGTCGAGTCGTTCCGAAATCTGCTCTGGCCGGGCTACAAGACCGGTGAGGGGATGGAGCCCGCGCTGTGGGCGCAGTTCCATCCGCTCGAGGACGCGCTCCGCGCGATGGGGGTCACGACCTGGGGCATGGTGGAGCTCGAGGCGGACGACGGCCTGGCCTCGGCCGCCCGGCTCGCCGCCCTGGACGAGCGGGTCGAGCAGATCCTGATCTGTACCCCCGACAAGGACCTGTCGCAGTGCGTGGTCGGGACTCGGATCGTCCAGTTCGATCGCCGCAAGCGCGAGGTCCGTGACGAGGGGGGCGTGGTGGCCAAGTTCGGCGTGCCGCCCGGCTCGATTCCGGACTGGCTCGCCCTGGTCGGAGACAGCGCGGACGGCTACCCGGGCATTCCCGGCTGGGGTGCCAAGTCGGCGGCGACGGTGCTGGCCCGCTACCTGCACCTCGAAGCGATTCCGGCGCAAGTCGAGGAGTGGGACCTGACGGTACGAGGGGCGGCCAGGCTTTCGGCCAATCTGGAGGCGGATCGCGAGCGCGCGATGCTCTTCCGGACGCTCGCCACGCTCCGGACCGACGCCCGGCTCTTCGACTCGGTCGACGCGATCAGGTGGCGCGGGCCGGAGCCGGAGTTCGCGGCGGTGACTCGCCGCCTGGGCCAGCCCGCGCTCTTCGACCGGGCTCGCCGAGCGGGGGAGCGGCGCGGATGATGCCGCGCCGGGGAGCACGTCGGGTCGCGTCTCGCCGATAGCTCGGGCCGCGGCCGGGAGGAGCTCGCGTGAGCGGACCGGTGGTCCTGACCGGCTGGCTGTTGGCCCTGGGCCTCGCGCTGCCTGCCGAGGTGGCGAGCGGCCAGGCGCGGCCGCCGCTCGCCCTGTCGGACGACTCCACCGGGGTGCTGACCGCCATCCGCGCGATCGACTTCCGTCAGCTGTGCCGCTGTCCCACCGTGGTGCTCGACTCCGTCGTCCGCACCGCGCGGCGGATCAGCATGTTCAGCGTCCTCGATCATCCACCCTGGCTGGTGCTGTCGGACGGCGATGTCGCGAGGCTCCGGCTCGCCAGGCATCGGGTGCGCCGCTCGGCGATCGGCAAGGTGACCCGCAAGGGCCGTGACTCGGTCTTCGTGGCGACCCAGATGGTGGCGGCGAACGACACCGCCCGCCGCGTGCTGCTGGTGGCGACCCCGCCGTCGGGCACCACCGAGGCGTACCTGGTGGCGCTGGCGACCCGGAAGGGCCGCTGGCGGGTGCAGGGCGTGAGGGCGGTCCTGGAGCCCTGAAACGAGGCGCGGGGGAGCGACTCCGTCGCTCCCCCGCGCCCCCGCAACCCGCCAGGTCGCGTCAGTTCTCGACCAGGATCATGAACCTCGAGTTGGTCCAGAAGTTCTCGGGATTGGTGATCTGGAGCGTGCCCCGGATCTTCCCGTCGGCGTCGGCCGGCAGATTGGCGAACGCCAGGTTCTGGTTGGTCACCAGCTTGTACTGCTTGTCCGCGCGCGGCATCGGGATCTCGGCCACCTGGCGGCGGTCGATCGCCGTGAACATCGAGGGATCGAGATCGTCGACCGGCTTCAGGGTCTCGCCGGTGCGGGTGAAGATCAGGAACCGGGTCCCGCCGACCTCGCGGATCAGGCCCTTGTCGATCAGCTCCTTCTTGGTGCCCACGATGTAATACACCGTGTTCTCACGGGTGGTCATGGCCGACACGGTGTCGGTGAGGACCTGGTTGTCCTGGGTCAGGGTGGCGACCTGGGCCTTGGTCTCGCCGAGCTCGGCCTCGAGGTTGGCGATGGTCATCTTCTGTCCCTCGACCATCGCGTTGAGCCCGTCGATCGTGGTCTGGAAGTCCGTCAGCACGGTGCGCAGGCTGTCGGAGTCCTGGGTCAGGGCCCGCACCCGCCGCTGGCTCGCGGCGAGCCGCGACTCGCTGTTGCGAACCCGGGCCGTGAGGTCCTGGACCTTCTTGAGCATCACGGCCCGGTCACTCGGCGACACGGAGAGCTCGCTCTCCGGCGAGACCACCGGCTCGACGGCCTTCTTGCCGCTGGAGACCTTGGCGAGCTCGGTGTTGATGTCGGCGAGCAGCTTGGTGGTCTCGGCGAGATCCGAGAACAGGCTGTCCTTGGCCGCCTGGACGGTGGTCAGGGACATGACCTGGTTGCGGAAGAACTCGGTGGAGTCCGAGGGGATCGACTTCACGGCCTGGCCCTTGGGGGCCGTGCTACAGGCGGCCGCGACCAGGGCCAACGCTGTAAGTAGTGCTCTTTTCATATCTTACCGCCTCCTGATGCGGTTGTGAGCGGCCCTCCGGGGGCCCGCTTCTGGAGTGGAAGTTCGCTAGTTGGTCAAGCCAATGCAAAAGACGATGGGCGGCCGTGGCAGTTGCACAAGCGCCACACGGCCGGTCAAGAGCTTGACACCCCGTTTCGGGCGCCGAAATTCTTGTCAGTCAAGCGTTTCGGTCCCCCCTGGCCGCCTCTTACAGGAGTGACGGTATGACCGCTCGCACGCGTTCCTGGCTGATGACCCTTCTGGCGCTGGCGATTCCGGGCGTCGGGCTGGCTCAAACCGGCGCTGTGGCCGGCCGGGTGACGGACAGCACCCGGGGGCAGCCGCTCGCCGGCGCGCAGGTCAAGGTCTCGGACGCCTCGGGTCGGCAGGTCGGGTCGGCGGTCTCGGGGCGGGACGGGAGCTATAGCGTCACCGTGCCGGCCGGTCGGTACGACGTCCTGATCTCGCTGATTCCCTTCGCGCCGAGGTCGTTTGCGGGCGTGACCGTGACCGCCGGCGGCACCGCGACCGTGGACGCCTCCCTGGTCCCGTCGACGCTCCAGCTGAGCGAGCTGGTGGTGACCACGGTCTCGCGGGTGCCGGAGAAGATCACGGAGGCACCGGCGGACATCACGGTGATTCCAGCGGTCAAGCTGCAGGAACGCCCGTCGCTCACGGTGGTGGATCACCTGAAGGAGGTGCCCGGGGTGTCGATCTCGCAGGGCGGCCTAGTGCAGGCCAACGTGGTCTCCCGGGGGTTCAACAACATCTTCTCGGGCTCACTCCTCACCCTGATCGACAACCGCTACGCCTCGGTGCCGTCGCTTCGAGTCAACGTCCCCGCGTTTTTTCCGACTGTGAACGAGGACATCGAGCGGGTCGAGTTCGTGCTCGGGCCCGGCGCCGCGCTCTACGGGCCGAACGTCTCGCAAGGCGTGCTCCACATCATCACCAAGTCGCCGATCGACTATCCCGGCACGACGCTCGCCTTCGAGGGCGGTCTCCGCTCCCGGACGCCCGGGATCGCGAGCGGGGTCGACGATGGCTCAAAGGGCGTGGCCCGGCTCAGTTTCCGGCACGCGACCCGGTTCTCGCCCAAGGTGGGCTTCAAGATCTCGGGAGAGTACCTTGGCGGCAACGACTGGCACTACGCCGACCCGGGGGACACGCTCTCACCGCCGCGGACCCCGAACGGCAGCAAGACCAGCTGCACCAGCACCCCCTTCGGCTGCCGCGACTTCGACATTCAGAAGTGGAATGGCGAGGCTCGGATCGACTTCCGGCCCGACCAGAATACCGAGTGGATCAACAGCGTGGGGCGGAGCCAGGCGGTCAACCTGATCGAGCTGACGGGGATCGGAGCGGGCCAGGCGCGCGACTGGTCCTACACCAACGCGCAGAGCCGCTTCCGGCACAAGGAGTTCTTCGCCCAGGGCTTCGTCAACGTGAGCAACGCGGGCGAGACCTACCTGCTCCGCGACGGCAACCCGATCGCCGACAAGTCGCGGCTCTGGTCGTTTCAGGTACAGCACGGCTTCCAGATCGGCTCCAAAGAGACCATCGTCTACGGCGCGGACTACATCTACACCGACGCCCGGACCGGCGGCACGATCAACGGGTCCAACGAGGGTGACGACAGCATCAAGGAGTTCGGCGGCTACGTCCACAGCGTCACCAATCTGTCGGAGAAGCTCGACGTGGTGGCGGCCCTCCGGGTCGACAAGAACAGCCGGCTCGAGAGCGCGGTCTTCTCGCCCCGGTTGGCCTTCGTCCTCAAGCCGAGCGACGAGCACAACCTCCGACTCACCTACAACCGCGCCTTCTCGACCCCGAGCAACAACAATCTCTTCCTCGACATCCAGGCGGGCGCGATCCCGCTCGGCCCGGGCATCGGCTACACGATTCGCGCGCTGGGCGTGCCCAAAGGCGGCTTCCACTTCCGCCTGAACGGTGGCTGCGCCGGCGGAACGGGCGACGGCCTTTGCATGCGGAGTCCCTTCGCGCCCCAGCTCGGGCTGCTGCCGGCGCAGGCCGCCGGGCTCTGGTCGGCGGCGGTTGCGGCGGTGCTCCCGACGGTGCAACAGCTCAATCCGCAGCTCGCGGCGCTGCTCCAGGCCACGCCGGCTCCGAGCGCAGCGGTGGTGGGCACCCAGCTCCGCACCCTCAATCCGACCACCGGCACCTTCATCGACATCGACGGCTCCCAGGTCGCCGATATCGAGACGCTCAAGCCCTCGATCGCCAACTCGTTCGAGTTCGGCTACAAGTTCAGCAAGTCGCGCAAGGCGAGCTTCTCCTTCTCGGGCTACTACGAGCGCCGCGAGAACTTCGTCGGACCGTTGATCGTGGAGACGCCGACCGTCTTCCTCGACCGCGCCAGCACGATCGCTTATCTGACGCAGGTGTTCGGCCAGTTCCTGCCGGCGCAGCAGGCCCAGGCAGCGGCCGGGCAGGTGGGGACCGCGATGGCAGGGATCTCGGGCGGGACGGCCGCGGCCGGCACCACCGGCGTCCCCCTCGCCACGGTGGTGCCGAACGACGGCCGACCGCTCACCGATCGCTCCGACATCTTCCTGACCTACCGGAACTTCGGCACGGTGGACGTGTTCGGCGCGGACTTCGCATTCGACTACTTCTTCAACGACCGTTTCTCGGTTGCGGCTACGGCTTCACTGGTGAACAAGGACTTCTTCACCGCCGAGGAGGTCGGAGGCCCGACCGACATTGCGCTCAACGCCTCGAAGACCCGGGGCTCGGCCGCGCTCCGCTACAACGACGCCGCCGCGGGCTGGGGCGCCGAGGGCCGGGTCCGGTACGTGAAGGGCTTCCCGGTCAACTCCGGCGTCTATGTGAGCCCGCAGAATTCGGACGGCTCGTTCGTCCCGACCGACAGCTACGCCGTCGTCGACCTGCTCGGCACCTGGCGGCCGCCAATCGGGATCCGCAACATGCTGCTCTCGCTCAGCGTCAACAACCTCTTCAACAAGGGCTACACCACCTTCGTTGGGGTCCCGACGCTCGGCCGGCTGATCATGTCCAAGGTGTCCTACACATTCTGAGCGGAGTGTCGCAGGGGCCGGAGCTCGACGATCGATGAGCCGGTCCCGGTGGGTGCCCTACGTCGTACCGTTCCTCGTCTTCATCGCCTTCCTCTCGGTCGGCCCGGCGCTGCCGGTCTCGCCGAGAGTGGAGGCGATGGTGCGAGTGGGGGTACTGCTCGCGGTCATCCTCCTCGTCGCCCGCCCCGCGCTCGAGCTCCGGATCACGAGGCCGCTCGCGAGCCTGGCGGTCGGGGCCGCGGTCTTCGCCGTCTGGATCGCGCCGGACGTCCTCTGGCCGGCGTATCGCGAGTCGGCGGTCTTCCAGAACGGGCTCACCGGTCGGGTGGAGAGCTCGATGTCGGCGGAGGCTCGCGCCGATCGGGTGGTGGTGGCCCTCCGCTTTGCGCGGGCGGCGCTGATCGTGCCGGTGGTGGAGGAGCTCTTCTGGCGCGGCTGGCTGCCGAGATGGCTCGACCGGATGGAGGACTTCGCCAGCATTCCCCTCGGCCAGTACACCCGCTGGTCGTTCTGGGGCACCGCGGTCCTCTTCGCGCTGGAGCACGGCTCCTTCTGGGACGTCGGTCTGGTCGCCGGGATCGGCTACAACGCCTGGATGCAGCGGACCCGGAGCCTGGGCGACCTGATGCTGGCCCACGGGGTCACCAACGCGCTGCTTTCGGGCTACGTGCTCCTTGCCGACCAGTGGCAGTACTGGTGACCGGATGACCGCCCTCGAGACCACCCCGTTCCACGAGCGCACCGCTCCGCTGGTGCGCGGTGCGGCCTGGCGGCGCTGGGCCGGACACGCCGTCGCGAGCGCCTACGAGCTGGTGCATGATCGCGAATACGCCGCCGTGCGGAGCTCGGCCGCGCTCTTCGACGTCTCACCGCTCCGGAAGTACCTGGTCTGCGGGCGGGACGCCGTGAGGCTCCTCGATCGGATGGTCACCCGCGACGTGACGCGGGCCGCCGTCGGGCAGGTGCTCTACACCACCTGGTGCGACGGGCACGGCAAGGTGATCGACGACGGCACCGTCTCCCGGCTCGGCGAGCGCGAGTTCCGCCTCACCGCGGCGGAGCCCAATCTCCGCTGGCTGACCCGGAATGCCTTCCGGCTCGAGGTCGAGATCGAGGACGTCTCCGAGCGGCTGGGCGCGCTCGCGCTCCAGGGACCGCTCGCCCGCGCGATCCTGAACCGGCTGGCCGCCGACTCGCTGGACGGTCTCGGGTACTTCCGGGTGGTGCGGAACCGGCTCGCCGATCGGCCGGTGACCATCTCCCGCACCGGCTACACGGGCGACCTGGGATACGAGATCTGGGTGGACCCCGCCGATGCGCTTCCGGTTTGGGACGCGCTGATGGCGGTGGGTCGGGACTACGACCTCACCCCCGCGGGGATCTGGGCGCTCGACGTGGCCCGGATCGAAGCGGGCCTGGTGATGCTCGACGTCGACTACCACTCCGCCCACCGGGCGCTGATCCCCGATCAGCTCTCCACGCCGTACGAGCTCTCGCTCGACTGGAGCGTCAAGCTCGACAAGGGTCCGTACAACGGCCGCGCGGCGCTCCGGGCCGAGCGCGAGCGGGGGCCCGCCTGGCGCTTCGTCGGGATCGAGATCGAGTGGGAGTCGCTGGAGGAGCTCTTCCGTGAGCGGGGGCTCCCGCCGGCTGTCCCGTCGGTCGCCTGGCGGTCGAGCGCGCCGGTCTACAAGGACGGCGATCAGATCGGGTACGCCACCAGCGGCTGCTGGTCGCCGTTGCTCAAGAAGCCGCTGGCGCTGGCCCACCTCGAGGCCGAGTTCGCGGTGCCCGGGCGCGCGGTCGAGATCGAAGTCACCGTCGAGCATCGCCGTCGGGCGGCCGTGGGGCGGGTCTCGGCCCTGCCGTTTCTCGACCTCGAGCGGAAGAAGCGATGAGCGCCAACCGCTACGACGTCATCGTGATCGGCGGCGGCCACAACGGGCTGGTGGCGGCCGCCTATCTCGCGCGGGCGGGCAAGCGGGTCGTGGTGCTCGAGCGACGGCCGATGGTGGGCGGCGCGGCAGTGAGCGAGCAGGTCTATCCGGGCTTCACCTTCTCGGTCTTCTCCTACGTGGTGAGCCTGCTTCGGCCCGAGATCATCCGCGACCTCGAGCTGCCCCGGCACGGGCTCCAGATCCTCCCGCTCGAGAGCACCGTCACCCCGCTCCCGAGCGGCGACTACCTGGGCTCCTGGGCCGATCCGGATCAGACCCGGCGGGAGATCTACCGGCACTCCCCTCGGGACGCGGAGGCGATGGTCGAGTTCGGTCGCCTGATGCACCACATGGCGATGGCCGTCAAGCCAATCCTCGGCATGATCCCGCCCGACCCGAGCTCGCTCGCGCCCAGCGATCTCAGGGGCCTGCTCCGCCTGGGCCGGCATTTCCGAGGGCTCGGTCCGGAGCGCTTCCACGCGCTCTACAAACTGATGACCATGAGCGCCGCCGACTATCTCGACGAGTGGTTCGAGCTCGATCCGCTCAAGGCGACGAAGGCGGCGAGCGGGATCATCGGCACCTTCCTGGGGCCGCGCTCGCCGGGGTCGGCCTACGTGCTGCTCCACCACTACATGGGCGAGATCGACGGGGCCTTTCGCGCCTGGGGTTTCGCCAGGGGCGGGACGGGCGCGATCTCCGAGGCGATCGCCAGCGCCGCGCGGGGCTTCGGGGCGGAGATCCGGACCGAGGCGCCCGTCGACCGGGTGACGGTGCAGGGTGCCACGGCCACCGGCGTCGCCCTCGAGAACGGTGACGAGCTGCTCGCGCCGATCGTGCTCTCGGGTCTCGACCCGCGGCGCACCTTCCTCGAGCTGGTGGAGCCCAAGCTCCTGCCGGAAGACCTGGTCGAGGCGATCGGGCGCTTCAAGTTCCGCGGCTCCTCCGGCAAGGTGAACCTGGCGCTCTCCGAGCTGCCCGACTTCCGCTGTCTGCCCGGGCGCGGTCCCCACCTCCGGGGCGCGATCTCAATCAGCCCGAGCATCGAGTATCTGGAGCGCGCGTTCGACGACGCCAAGTACGGCGAATTCTCGCGGCGGCCGTACCTGGACGTGATCATCCCCTCGATGATCGATCCCGGGATGGCGCCGCCCGGCCAGCACGTGATGAGCATTTTCGTCCAGTATGCGCCGTACCAGCTGAACGGTGGCTGGAGCGACGCCCGCCGGGAGGCGTTCGGCGACGCGGTGGTGGATACCCTGGCCGAGCACGCGCCGAACCTCAGGTCGGCGATCCTCCATCGGCAGGTGATCACGCCCCACGACATCGAGCGGATCACCGGGCTCTCGGAGGGCAACATCTTCCAGGGCGAGCTCGCGCTGCAGCAGCTCTTCTTCCTGCGTCCGGCGCCGGCCTGGGCCAAGTACCGGACCCCGATTCAGGGCTACTACCAGTGCGGCGCCGGGACGCATCCGGGCGGCGGCATCATGGGCGCGTCGGGTCGCCTGGCGGCGCTCACCGTGCTCGGGCAGACGGGCGGCGGGGCGTGAGCGACCGGGCCGTGGTGATCGGAGCCGGCCCCGACGGGTTGGTCGCGGCGATCGCCATGGCGCGGAGCGGCTCGAAGGTGACGGTGCTGGAGGCGGGGTCCGAGCCGGGCGGCCTGCTCCGGGAGATCGAGTTCGCCCCGGGCTTTCGCGCCGCGCCGTTCGCGATCGATCCGGGGTGGCTTTCGCCCGAGGTGCTGCGCGGAGTCGGGCTCACGCGCCAACCGCTCGAGGAGGCGCGACCGGATCCCTGTCTGGTGGCGCCGCTCGACGGCGGGCTGCTCGAGCTCGGGCCCGACGTCGGCGCCACGGCGGCGCGGATCCGCCGGGTCGCCCCGCGGGACGCGGATCGCTGGGGCGAGTTCACCGGCCGGATGCACCGCCTGGCCGGAGCGCTCGCCCCACTCTATCTGGCGCCGGCCCCTCGGATCGACGCCAAGGGCATCGCCGAGCTCGCGGGCCTCGCTCGACTCGGTCAAAAAGTGCGCGGCCTCGGTCGGGTCGAGATGATCGAGTTCCTGAGGATCGTCCCGACGGCGATCGCGGAGCTGCTCGACGAGTGGTTCGACTCGGAGCCGCTCAAGGCGCTGCTCGCCAGCACGGCGCTGCCCGATCTCTGCTTTGGCCCCCGCGCGGGCGCGACCGCGTTCGGCTTCCTCCATCACCACGTCGGTCAGCCGGTGGGAACGTACGGACCGCGGGGACTGTTGGCCGGCGGCCCGCGGGCGCTGGTCGACGTCCTGATGGAGCAGGCCCGAAGCGCGGGGGTGGAGATCCGCACCGGCGTCGCCGTGCGTGAGATCGTGGTCGAGGGCGAGGGCGCGACCGGGGTGGAGCTCGACTCCGGCGAGCGTCTCCGAGCCGCCGAGGTGATCTCGACGCTCGATCCCAAGCGGACGATGCTCGAGCTGCTCGACCCCGTGCACCTCGATCCCGAGACGATCGACGCCTTTCGGCATCTCCGGCTCCGGCCGGCCCGCACCACGGTGCTGCTGGCGCTCGAGCGGCTGCCCGAGCTGCCGGGAAGCGGCGATGGCCGGGCGTTAGGCGGGAGCTACCGGGTCGCGCCGTCGCTCGACTACCTGGAGCGGGCCGCCGACGCCACCAAGTACGGCCAGACGGCGTCCGAGCCCTGGCTCGACATCCGGGTGCCCACCCTGACCACGCCCGCGCTCGCCCCGGGCGATCAGCACGTGATGGTGATCCACGTCCAGTGCACGCCCTACGCGCTCCGCGGCACGAGCTGGGAAGAGGAGCGCGAGCGGGTGGCCGACCGCGCGGTGGCGATCGCCGCCCGGTCGCTGCCCGGGCTCGCCGAGCGGATCCTCCACCGGACGGTGATCGCGCCGCCCGACGCGGAGCAGCTTCTCGGCGTGAGCGAAGGCGCCCCGACCCACGGCGAGCTGATGCTCGACCAGATCCTCTTCATGCGGCCGGTGGCCGGCTGGAGCCGCTATGCGATGCCGGTGCCCGGCGTCTACCTCGGCGGTCCTGGCGCTCACCCCGGCCCGGGCATCACCGGCGCGGCCGGATGGCTGGCGGCACAGCACGCGTTGAAGGGCCGCGGTCCGCCACGGGGCGCTCGGTCGCCGAGTCGGACAGCCGGCCCGGATTAGCGCACGCCCACCTGTCCCTTGACCGCGTCCAGCAGCTTGGCCGAGTCGTATCCCAGGCCGAGCCGGAAGACCGTGCTGACCCGGCGGATCACGCCCGGATCCCGGGTCAGGTCTCCCTCGAGCACCACGAGATCGGCGGCCTTGCCGGGCGTGATCGTCCCGACCCGGTTGTCGAAGCCGAGGATCTTCGCGCCGTTGGCCGACATGATCTGGACGGCGGTCTCGGTCGGGAATCCGGCTTCGACGAGGAGCTCGAAATTTCGCTGGTCGGCGAACCCGGCGATGGCCGAGAGACAGCAGGGATCGGAGCCGGCGCCGAGCAGGCCGCCCTCGGCGACGAAGGCTCGCTCGAACTCCATTGCCCTGGCGAGCGCGGCGCGGTCGACCGAGTCCTTCGCGGTCGCGGCTTGCTGGTAGTAGCGCTCGATGTCGGCGGCGACGTCGGGGTGCAGGGCGGCGAGCACCCGCGGATCGCGCGGGACCCGACTCGGCGAGGCGAGCTCCATGACCGCAAGCGTCGAGGTCATTGCGACCTTGTTCCGGACCATCAGGGCGATGGTCTCCTTGACGTCGGCCCGCGTGAGGTCCAGGCCCGCCCAGGTCCGGACCATCGCCTGATAGTCGGACGGGCAGCGATCCGGCTGCTTGCCGGGGAAGAACTCGGAATCGGTGAGCAGGCCGTGCTCGAGATTGTCGATCCCGAGCTCGACGGCCTCGCGAAACCCGACCGAGCACAGATGCGCGGTGACCTTGACGCCGTGCTGGTGCGCGGCGTCGATCGCCGCCTCGAGCTCGGCGCGGGAGATCGTGGTGTACGCCTTGAACCAGGTCACGCCCTCCTCGGCCCAATAGCTCACCATCCGGCGGGCGTCGTCGGGGCCGCTCAGGGCGTGCATCGCGCTGTATCCGCCCCCCGAGCCCTGAAGGTAGGGGCCGGTCACCACGATCTCCGGGCCGGGGAGCTCGCCCTTGAGGATCCGGGCTCTCAGGTTGAGCTCCTGATAGGAGTCGACGCTCCCGGTCGTCCGGATCGTGGTCACTCCGTTGGCCAGAAACAGCTTCGGGTAGCTCACCCGCATCGGGATCATCGAGCCGGTGACGCTCGAGCTGTAGTACATGTGATCGTGCAGTCCGATCAGGCCGGGAATCAGGGTCCGGCCGGTCAGGTCCACGACCGTGGCTCCCGCGGGCACCGTGGTCGACGTCGCGGGCCCGACCGCGACGATCCTCTCTCCGGAGATCACGACGGTCTGATCCTCGCGCGCGGCGGCGCCGGTGCCGTCGATCACCCGGGCGTGGGTCAGCGCGATGGTTGGTCCGCGGACGGTCACGTAGGGGGCGATCGACGGCGGGAGCTGCTGCGCGGCCGCCGCCGAGCCTCCGAGCAAGAGCGCGGTGGCGAGGCTTGGCGTCAGGAGTCGGGTCGAACGCATCTTGCTGGCTCCGGGGCTCGAGTATGGGCGGCGTGGGCCGCGCGCGGCTTCCGCAAGGTACCGGTGGCGATCGGCGGCGGCCACTCGCCCGGCTGGCTCACAGGGCGTCGAGGAACGCCTGTGCCGCCCCTGGTCGCCAGTTGCCGAGGCATGCGGCGAGGGCGAAGTTGAGTGATGACTCCGTCCCTTCCCGCCGGCGTCGTGGCCGCGACGCTACTCTCCGTGCTGGCGACTCTCCAGGCGGGGGCGCAATCGGCTCCGCGGTTCCCGGTTCCCGACGGGCGGTACGACCGCCGAGCCGTCCCGAGCGTCTTCATTCCGATGCGGGACGGCGTGCGTCTCGCCACTGACCTGTACTTCCCGATCGGAGCGCCGGAGCCGTACCCGACCGTCCTGCTCCGCACGCCATACGACAAGACCGGCGCCGGGATCGTCCGCAGCGCGACTCGGTTCGTGGCGCAGGGTTATGTCGCGGCCATCCAGGACATCCGGGGCAAGTTCCAGTCGGAGGGCGTCTACGCCGTCACCGCGCCCGACCGCCAGGACGGCCACGATACCATCGACTGGCTCGCGCGACAGCCGTGGTCGAACGGCAAGGTCGGCACGACGGGATGCTCCTATCTCGGCGAGACGCAGGTCACGGCCGCCGCGTCGCGTCATCCGGCGCACGCGGCCATGATCCCGCAGGCGGCCAGCAACGTGACGGAGATGTGGTCCGCCCATCGCGGCGGGCTCTGGCGTGGCGGCGCGCTGGAGCTGTCCTCGGGCGCGGACTGGCTCCGGAACTACGGGGCCAAGGTCCGCCCGATCCTGCTGCCCAACACCGACTCGGCCGACTTCCGCGCCGCGACGGCGTCGTTCCGGCTGGGGGCCACGCCGCCGGCGGTCGACTTCGTCTCGATGCTGCGCACCCTGCCCCTGCTCACGCTGGTCGAGCGGATGGGCGCGCCGCCCAGCGACTGGCCGGACCTGATTTCGCTCGCGCCGGGCGACCCGCGCGGCGAGCGCTTCGGATTCATCACGGTCGCGGATCGCTTCGACACGCCGGCGCTTTTCTTTGACTCCTGGTACGACTACGGCCCCACGAACACGCTCCGCCTGCTGAGCCATCTTCGGGCGGGTGCCGCGAGCGAGCGGACCCGCGCGCACATCCACGCCGTCATCGGTCCCACCACGCACTGCGCCTACGAGCGCGCCGGCGAGCGCACCATCGTGGGGCGGCGGGACGTGGGCGACGCGCGGTTCGACGTCTTCGGCCTGCAGCTGGCCTGGCTCGACCACTGGGTGAAGGGCGCGCGGAACGGGATCGACACACTGCCCCCGATCTGGCTCTACGTCATGGGCCGGAACATCTGGCGGGCGGAGCGGGAATGGCCGCTCGCGCGCGCGGTGCCGACCAGCTACTACCTCCATAGCGACGGCCGCGCCAACGGCCGCTTCGGCACCGGGGAGCTGAGCCTGACCCAGCCGCGCAGGGAACCCCCCGATGTCTACGTCTATGATCCGGCGAGCCCGGTTCCCTCCACCGGCGGGCCGGACTTCGGCGCCAACAATCCGGAGCTGCCGCCGGGGGGGCTGGACCAGCGCCCGGTCGAGATGCGTCACGACGTGCTGGTCTACACCACGCCGCCGCTCGAGCGCGGCGTGGAGGTGACCGGGCCAGTCACGCTGGTGCTCTACGTCTCCTCCGACGCGCCCGATACCGACTTCACCGGCAAGCTGGTCGACGTCGACCCGGAGGGTCGCGCGTTCAACGTGACCGAGGGCATCCTCCGGGCCCGCTACCGGGAGGGCTTCGACCGCGCGGTGATGATGACGCCGGGCCAGGTCCACCGCCTCGAGGTGGATCTCGAGGTGACGAGCAACTACTTCCGCGCCGGGCACCGGATCCGGCTCGAGGTCTCGAGCAGCAACTTTCCCCGGTTCGATCGCAACCTGAACACCGGTGGCGACAACGTGTCCGAAACGGATTGGCGGATGGCCCGCAACACGATCCATCATTCGGCCCGGCATCCGTCCCATCTCCTGCTCCCGGTGATCCCCGACTGAGGTCGGGCCGGCGCGGCGTCGACAGGCATCGATCATGATTCACCTAACGCTTCTCGCCCTTGCGCTGGCACAAGCCCCGGCTTCGGATTCGGCGCTTCGGGCCGAGCTCCGCGCCAACCGTCACCCGCTCGCGCTCGGCGAGGCGTCGCTCCAGCTCTCCGGCTCCGGCGGCGACCTCCTGGTGGCGGAGGGCAAAGCGGCGCAGTTCTTCCTGGTGGGCGAGGAGCACGGGGTGGCGGAGATCCCGCTGCTCACGGCCGCGCTGGTGCGCGCGCTGGCGCCGGCCGGCTACGGGCGGCTGGGCATCGAGATCGGGTGGGCCCTGGCGGATACCGTCAACACGCTGGTCGCGGGCCCGGGCGGCGAGGCGCGGCTCGCGGCCTTCTCGGGGAGGCATCGGCCGGGCGTGCCGTTCTACCATCTCCGCGGGGAGGCCCGGCTCCTGGCGGTGGCGGTGGAGGCGATGGGCGGCGGGCGCGACGTGCTGTGGGGGCTCGACTACGACATCATCGCGGACCGCTGGTGGCTCGCTCGGCTCCGCGACCTGGCGCCGACCCCCGCCGCGCGCGCCGCGGCGACCCGGGCCATCGCGATGACCGACTCGCTGCTGGCCGCCGCGCTCGACCAGAAGAACCCCGGCCTGATCCAGATGTTCGGCGGCTCGGACTCGCTCTTCCGGGCCCTGCGCGAGGCCTATCGCCCGGCGCCGGGATCGGACGTGGACCGGATGCTCGCCTTCATGTCGGAGACGCTCGCGATCAACCGGCTTTTCATGACGGGCGAGGGCTACGAATCGAACGACCGCCGCGGGCGGCTCATGAAGACCGAGCTGGCCCGCTACCTCGCCACCGTTCCGGGCGACACGCTGCCGCGGGCGATCTTCAAGTTCGGCGCCTCGCACATGATGCGAGGCCGAACGTACACCAACATCTTCGACGTGGGCGGCACCCTCTCCGAGCTGGCCGAGCTTCGGGGCCACCGGTCCTTCCACCTCCTGGTGATGGGCGGCGCCGGGTCGGATCACGCCCAGATAGATCCGACCACGTTCACGTACCGTCCCGTGCCCACCGAGCTGAGCAACCAGCAGCACGCGCTCGCGCCGATGGTCGCGGAGGCGCTGCCCGACGGGTGGACGCTGTTCGATCTCCGCCCCCTCCGCCGCCGGCTGGCCCAGCTCACGCGGCATCCTCGGCTGACCCAGGTCATCTTCGGCTTCGACGCGCTGGCGATCCTGACCGGCAGCCGACCGGCAACGCCGAGCCGCTGACCGCGCGCCGGATGAGCGCCGAGACATCCCCGGTCACGTACGGGCGCCGCCTGGCCGATCTGGCCCGGGCGGAGCCCGAGGCGATCGCGGTCCGCTACCTCGCGGCCGACGGCGCCGAGACTACGCTCACCCGCGGGGCGCTCGACCGCTGGGCCAACCGGCTGGCGCGCTGGCTCGAGTCCCGCGGTGCCACGGTCGGGCGCTGGGTAGTGATCGCCCTGCCCAACGAGCCGCTCCACCTGGCCCTCGCGTACGGCGCGTGGCGCACCGGCGCCGGCGTGCTCCCGCTCAGCCATCGCACCCCGCCGCTCGAGGCCGAGCGGATTCTCGCGCTGGTGGACGCGGCGGTGGTGATCGCCGATTGGGAGCTCGGGCATCCCGCGCTGGCGTCACGGCGTGACGCGCTCGCCGCCGACCTGCTGAGCGACGCGCCGGTCGTCGAGCGGGTGCCCACGCCCTCGAAAGCCGTCGCCTCCGGGGGCTCCACCGGGAGCCCGAAGATCATCGTCGATCCCAACCCGTGGGTGGAGCGACCCGGTGGTCTGATCGAGCGTTATGGCCGCTGGACCGGCGTGCGCGCCGGCCAGATCCAGCTCGGGGCTGGGCCGCTCTATCACAACGCGCCGTTCAGCTGGGCGCACTACGGCCTGTTCGAGGAGCACGAGCTGGTCCTGCTCGAGCGCTTCGACGCGGGCCGTGCCCTCGACGCCATCGAGCGCCATCGGGTCGCGTGGATGTGCCTGGTGCCGACGATGATGCAACGGATGCTGCGGGAGCAGCGCGACCGCCGCCGCTCGCTCGCGAGCCTGGACGGCGTCTTTCACACCGCCGCGCCGTGTCCCGCCTGGGTCAAGCGGGGCTGGATCGACTTGGTGGGCGCCGAGCGGGTGTTCGAGGCCTACGGCTCCACCGAGGGCATCGGCGCCTGTGCCATCCGCGGCGACGAGTGGCTCGCCCACCCCGAGAGCGTGGGCCGGCCGATTCACTGCGATCTCGAAATCCGCGACGCCCAAGGCCGTCGGTTGCCAGCCGGTCAGGTGGGCGAGATCTTCTCCCGGCCCCACGCGTCCGCTCCGACCTTCCGCTATCTCGGCGCCACGGCCCGACTCGATGGGTCGGGCTTCGGCAGCGTCGGCGATCTCGGATGGCTCGACGGCGACGGCTTTCTCTACCTGGCCGACCGACGCACCGACCTGATCATCTCCGGCGGGGTCAACGTGTACCCAGGCGAAGTGGAGGCGGCGCTGAGCGAGCACCCGGGGGTCCGCGATGTCGTGGTGATCGGGTTGCCCGATCCGGATTGGGGCCGCCGGGTGCACGCCATCGTCGAGCCGAGCGACCCCGCGGCACCACCGGGAGCGTCCGAGCTCTCGGCGTGGTGCCGCGCTCGGCTCGCGCCGCCCAAGCGGCCCAAGAGCTTCGAGCTGGTGCCGGGCCTGCCCCGGAACGAGGCCGGGAAGATCCAGCGGTCCGCGCTGGTGCGCGACCGCGCTACATCGGAGAGCTGATGAGACCTCTGGACCAGCGCGTGATGATCGTGACCGGCGCCGGTCGCGGACTCGGCCGCTCGCACGCCCTGCTCGCGGCGAGGCTCGGTGCCGCCGTCGTGGTCAACGACAAGGGCGGCGACCTCCTCGGTCAGGGCGACGAGCCCTCGCCGGCCGATCAGGTCGTCGCGGAGATCCGGGCGGCGGGGGGCGAGGCGCTGGCCAGCCACCATGACGTGGCCGACTGGCAGCAGGCCGAGGCCATGATTCGGCTCGCGGTGGCGCACTTCGGTGACCTGCACGTGCTGGTCAACAACGCGGGCATTCTTCGCGACCGCTCGTTCGCCAACCTGAACGAGGACGAATGGGATGCCGTGATCCGGGTTCACCTGAAGGGTCACGCCGCCCCGACCCGCCATGCGCTTGCCTATTGGCGCGAGCGGGCCAAGCGCGGCGCCGTGCCATCGGCATCGCTCGTCCATACCAGCTCGCTCTCGGGGCTGGCCGGCAACTTCGGTCAGGCCAACTACGCCGCTGCCAAGCTCGGGATCGTCGCGCTCTCCCGAGTCGCCGCCCTCGAGGGTGCCAAGTACGGCGTCCGCTCGAACGCGGTCAGCCCGAGCGGCCGAACCCGGATGACGCTCGCCACGCCTGGTGGGGAAGCGATGCTGGCTCGGCCGTCCGCCGCCGCCTTCGACTACTGGGACCCGGCCAACGTCTCGCCGGTGGTGTGCTGGCTGGCCCGGGCCGACTGCCCGGCCACCTCGCAGGTGTTCCACGTCATGGGCAATCGGCTCTACGTGATGCAGATCCCATCCGTCGCGCACCAGTTGGTTACCGAAGGCCGGTGGACGCTGGATGCGCTGGACCAAGCGCTGGCCGGTCGACTCACGCAGCCGCTTGCGATCGAGTCCTTCTTCGAGGGTCTGGGCTCGTGAGCGGTGCCCCGAGCGGGCTCGCGCACACCCTCACCACCCGCCAGCTGTTCCTGATCGCGTTCGGGGCCGCGATCGGGGTCGGCTGGATCGTGGTCGTGGGCGACTGGCTCCGCCTGGCTGGCCCGCTCGGGACGGTGGTCGGCTTCGCCGCCGGGGCGCTGGTGCTCACGCTGGTCTGCCTCTGCTACGGCGAGATGGCCGCTCTCTTTCCGGTGGCCGGCGGCGAGGTGGCCTACTGCTACGAGACGTACGGGATTCGCTTCGCGTTCGGCGTCGGCTGGTTCCTGGCGCTCGCGTACACCGCCGTGACCGCGTTCGAGGCGATCTCGATCGCCTGGGTCGCGTCGGCGCTGTTCCCGGGCATCGAGGGGCCCGTGCTCGCGACCGTCAACGGCTCGGACCTGACGATCGGCGGGGCCATCCTCGGCGTCTCGGGCACCCTGCTGCTGCTCTGGATCAATCGTCGCGGGGTCAAAGCCGCCGCGCGGCTCCAGGACTGGATGACCGCCGTCCTGATCGTGGCCTCGTTGGGCTTCATCGTCGCGGGGATCGGTGGTGGCAGCGCCGGCAACCTCGAGCCCCTCTTTCAGGCGGATGCGCGGGGCGCGATCCTGCCGGGCATCATCGCGATCTTCTTCGTCACCCCCAATTGGCTCGGCGGCTTCGCCTTCATCCCGCAGCTGATGGAGGAGCGCGCCCCGGGCAGCCCACCGAGTCGCGCCGTGCTCGCGAGGGTGATGCTGGTGGTGCTCGCGGCGCTCTTCTACTCTCTCGTCACCGTGGCGGTTGGCCTGGCGGGGT